>CAJTZH010000032.1 GCA_910584325.1 uncultured Lachnospiraceae bacterium
CCTGCGGCGGCGCCGTCGTTGTATTCTGCTGATTTGCCGTTGTGTTCTGCTGAACAGCCGTCGTAGGCTGCTGATTTACTCCGGAATCTGCCGTTGTTCCCTGCTGGCTGCCTCCCGTCATACTCTGCGGTCTGTCCGTAGTATTGCCACTATTTACCGTAAACATACTATAATCAGGCAGATTTAGCACTGCCTCGTCAGGTACTTTCACACACTCGATGGCAATGGAATCATACGCATCGCCAAAATTAGCGGTCAATGCCACAATTCCTTCACCGATTACTTCAATATTTCCCTGTGAATCCACCGTGAAAACACCGGTATCGCTGCTGCTCCACATAACGCCTGCCGTAGAACCTGTCGGATATACGGTGGCTGTCACCTGCACTTTCGTTCCTACCGTCATGGTACAATTCTCCATATTAATCTTCAATGTCACTTTCTCCGTCGCCAGCTCACTGATTGCGCCGGAACCCACGTAAGACTCCTTCTGTACCTTTCCCGCCTCACTGGTAAAATACGCGACAACGACAATTGCCAGCGTACCGATTGATAACGACAGAAGCGTCGTCAACACAACTACCACCGGTGAAATCTTTTTCTTTTTTCCTCTATTTTTTGCCATATTTTTTTCCTCGTCTTTCAAAATGCGTTTATCCGCTCTGTCCTATTATAATCGCAAATTGCGTATTTGTCCATAATAGAAACAAACTTGCGTTTCAGGAAACGTTATCCAAACCAAAAAAGAAGCCCGCGCATAAACGCGTAAGCTTCTTTCCGTTTCGTCCGCATCGATTTTTTGAAAATTAATACTCGAGATATGCGCCTTTCATCGGACTTGCCGCGTGTTCGCTAAATAATCTGAGAGCGCCTTTTTTGTACTTGCTCTCCCGCGGTTTCCAGTTTTTGCGCCGTTCTTTCAACACATCGTCAATCTCCTCGGACGTCTTTCTCTCACCGTGGATACCGATGATATTGAGCTTTCTTTCCATGACGTCAATTTCAATCAAATCGCCTTCCTCAACAAGCGCAATCGGACCTCCGTCCACAGCCTCCGGACTGCAGTGTCCGATAACCGGTCCTGTCGACGCTCCTGAGAATCGTCCGTCCGTAATCAGGGCGATGCTTCGTCCCAGTTCCTTATCGCTGCTGATTGCTTCAGACGTATAAAACATTTCCGGCATACCGCTTCCTTTCGGTCCTTCATAGCGGATAAACACAGCGTCTCCCTTGTGTACTTTGTGCTTTAACACCGCGTCAAGGCACTCTTCCTCACTGTCAAACGGTTTTGCGGTAAGAACTGCCTGAAACATTTCTTTCGGACAGGCGGTATGCTTAATCACCGCCCCTTCCGGCGCAAGATTACCGCGCAGAATGGCAATGCTTCCGTCCGTTCCGATGGCATTGTCATACGGGCGGATGATATCCTCTTTTTTCAAATCTACATGATACCGCTTATTAAAATCTATAAGCCACTGATTACAGCGTTGATAGAATCCGTTCTGCTTCAATTCATCCAGATTTTCACCAAGCGTTTTTCCGGTAACCGTCATCACGTCAAGATGAAGGTGTCTTCTGATTTCCTCCATAATTGCCGGAACACCGCCCGCATAGTAGAATACCTCCGCCGGCCAGCGTCCTGCCGGGCGGACGTCCAAAAGATAACGCGCGTTCCTGTGAAGTCTGTCAAATGTATCTCCAGTTATCTCGATTCCGAATTCATGCGCAAGCGCCGGAATGTGCAGCAGACAATTCGTACTTCCTGATATTGCCGCATGGACCAGAATCGCATTTTCAAAACTCTTCATTGTCACAATTTCACTTGGTTTCATTCCCGGCATTGTGGCAAGCTTCACCGCCTGCGCGCCCGCCTGCTTCGCAAACGCAAGAAGGTCCGGACTTGTCGCAGGCATCAGCGCGCTTCCCGGAAGCGCGAGTCCTAAAGCCTCCGCCATAATCTGCATCGTCGACGCCGTTCCGATAAACGAGCAGGCGCCGCAGCTTGGACAGGCATTACATTTTGCCCAGTTCAGTTTCTCTTCATCAATTTCACCACGCTGGAATTTGGCGCTGTACATGCCAAGCTGTTCCAGCGTCAGCATCTCCGGTCCGGCATTCATCGTCCCGCCCGGCACAACGACCGCAGGGATATCAACCCTTGCAAGACCCATAAGATTTCCCGGCATTCCTTTATCGCAGCTTGCAAGGAACACGCCGGCATCAAACGGCGTTGCGTTCGCATGGATTTCAATCATATTCGCAATCATCTCACGGCTTACAAGACTATAATTAATTCCGTCCGTTCCCTGACTCTCGCCGTCACAGATGTCCGTACAGAAATACCGCGCTCCGTGACCGCCTGCCTCGACGATACCTTTTCTGACTTCCTCAATCAAAATATCCAGATGGCCGCTTCCCGGATGGCTGTCGCCAAACGTACTTTCAATCATGACCTGAACCTTTGATAAATCTTCCGGTTTCCATCCCGTACCGATACGCAGCGGGTCCAGTTCCGGAGCAAGTTTTCGCATTTTCTGACTTGTCAGTTCCATATCCTACCTCTTTTCCGCAGCAGGAAACCTCCTGCCGCTTTCAATTTATGCAAAGAAAGAAATAATTAATGCCACAATAAATCCGGTTCCGCCAACCAGCGTTTCCATAATCGTCCACGTTTTTAACGTCGTTTTTTCATCCATCCCCACAAGCGACTTCACCAGCCAGAAACCGGAATCGTTAAAATGTGAGCATACTGTCGCCCCGCCTGCAACGGCAGCCGTCGTACACGCAAGATACAAAGGCGATAATTCACTGATTCCAGGCATTGCCGCAATAATGCCTGCCGCCATCGTCATCGCGACAGTAGAAGACCCTACACAGATTCGGACAAGCGCAGCCACAATAAACGCAACGACTACTATCGGAAGATTCGCGGAAGATACCGCGTTTCCGATGACGTCTCCAAGCCCTGAATACTGAAGCATATACCGGAGGACGCCGCCGCACGCGGTAACAAGAAGAATTAATCCTGTAGGCTCCAGCGACTTTGTCATAATTTTTTCCAATTCGTTTAATTTGTAGCCATGACGCACACCCAGTACAAACATCGCCACAACTGTCGCAATTAACAGCGCCACAAACGGCTCGCCAAGGAAACCGATTATCGGCTGAATCGGCGCAAGCGCCGGAACAACGCCCGCAATAGAATCCATGATAATAAGTACAAGCGGAATTAAAATGATTCCGACAATCGTAAAGAATCCCGGAAGTTTGGATTCATCAATATCCTGCTGGTTTGCAACATGCTCCGGAACTGCGATTTTATATTTTCCACCGCAGATAGAACCCCAAATCGGTCCCGCAACAATCATCGCGAAAATGCCGCAGAAAACACCGACAAGAATCACCCAGCCAAGTTCCACATTCAGCATGGTTGCTACCAGAACGGGTCCCGGAGTCGGCGGTATAAACGCATGACCTACCGCAAGACCCGCAAGAAGCGGAATCACATAAAACAGTGACGAACGGTTCGTTCTTTTGGCAAGTGAAAATGCAAGCGGAATCAGAATAATGAGTCCGGCGTCAAAAAATACCGGCATCGCAATCACAAGACCTGTAATTCCAAGCGCCCATGCTGCTTTCTGGTCTCCGAAACGTCTGACCATTGTCACGGCAAGCGTCTGGGCGCCGCCCGAGGTTTCAAGAATGGCTCCGAACATCGAGCCGAGACCTACCAGCAGCGCAATGCCTTTCAGAGTGTTTCCGATACCATCGTTGACCGCGTTGACAATTTCATCAAACGGCATCCCCGCCACAAGACCGATTATCAACGCGCCGATTAAAATGGAAATCATCGCGTGAATTTTAAACCTGATAATCAGTACCAACAAAATGACCAGACCAATCAACGCCGCAATCACCAGCCTGGTTGGATTTAAAACTGTTACTCCGTCTGCCATAAAAATACCTCCTGTTTTATAATTTTTATGTAACATATGACGTCATATGTTTTGTTGTTTTTACTATACATTATTTTGTCATTTTTGTCAATACGTCAGATGTTTCTCTTTGTAAATTATATAAAATAAACAAAAACAGCAAGAAAAGTATTCCTCTTCTTACTGTTTTTTATTCATAATCACCAAAAATATGACTATAACCTAATTTTTTTGTACATCCCGCTCTTCCATTAACTTTAACAGCCTTTGTCTGTTGTATGTGATATGCATTATCATCGCGCATTTCGCTCCCACGACGTCGCCGTTTTGTATGGACTCTGTAACGGCGCGGTGCGTATCAAGCGTCTCCTGCATCAGAAGCCTTGATGTCAGATTCGCGAACGTCATAACCGCCGTGTCAATGATCGGTATCAGCGTCTCCACGACGCGGTTTCCGCTGCAACGCGCGATACACGCGTGAAACGCGATGTCTTTTTCGATATGATTCTCCCCGCTGCGATAAAGCCGTTCCACTTCATCACACAAAAAACCAATTCGTTCACAATCTTCCTTTTCCGCGTTTTTTGCCGCCATTGCGGCAATCTCCGGCTCTAACATCAGGCGGACGTCAAACAGCTCCAACGCCAGTTTATATTTATCCTCAAATTTCGCAAGTCCCAGCGGGTCGTCTTCCAGGGACTGCGTACTGATTACATATGTTCCGGAGCCTCTGCGCACTTCAAGAACGCCTTTTGACACCAGCACCTTGACCGCCTCGCGGATGGTGCTCCTTCCCACCCCAAACCGTTCCACCAGTTCAAATTCATTGGGAATTTTCTCTCCGATATTCACCGGTTCCTCTACAATATAGCGGAACAACTCTTCTTCTACCTGGGATACCAGCAGCTTTTTTTCTATTTTTTCTATTTCGTGCATGAACCAAACTCTACCTTTCCCGAAATGTCCAAAATCTTCATTTCCATTTTACGCCTAAAAAAGGTCTGACGTCAACTGTTATTCCGCCTGTACTTCATACGCCACGTATTCACGCTCAAACCGGTATCCCAGCTTTTGCGCCAGTGCAGCGGACCATGTATTCTGCGCGTCCCAACTCGGATAAAGGTTTCTTTTACGGCACGCAAGAATTAACGCTGCGCCGCAAGTATACGCCAGCCCTCTTCTTCTGTACTCTTTCCTTGTATCAATCTCAATTTCTATACCACCCGCATATGTGGAATAGGAGGAAGCGCCGGATACCAACAGACCGTCCTTTAAAATCACAACGCCGATTCCCAGCCAGTTATACCGTTCGTAATCCGCGTACTGCGAAACCAAATCACGACTCCATGCTTCTTCCTTACACGCATAGTACAAGTCCTCATCTATCAGTCTTATCGTAAATTCATCTGACAATGAACGCACAACTTCCTGTAACTGTTCTTCGTCAAACGCATCCGGTTCTTTTTGAAACGCATAACGGATTACCCGTTTCGCCCTGCTGCCGTGGACTTCTTCTATCAGCCTCGCCCACGCTTCAGTTTGCGGCACCATAATCACAAAATCCCGTTTGGCGTATGTTTTGATGTCGGCAAGCTCTCTGCATAAATCGCCGGACAGAAACGCAAAATCCCCGAGAACCGCCGAAGCGCTGCGCGGAATTTTCGCATCATCCACGTACACATCACCCATGATATTTCCAAGGCAGGAATCAATCATGGTCTCCTGCCATCCCTGAAATATAGTTTCTGCCTTTCTTCCGTCGTCTAACTTTATTATCATATTCTTCTCCATAATAGAACTCCTCATACAAACCGATTAAATTCGCAGCTGCTTTTCAAATGATATCCCGCTTTTGATACACTTTTACCGCAATTTTATAAGATATGAAAAAGCACAGCGCCGCAACAGCAAATACAATATAAAACGCAACCAGAATATTATCTTTAACGCGGATAAACACATTGATAAGAAATACCAGTGCTACAATCATTCCTGTTGATGCCATGAAAGACATCATAAAAACAATCTGTGATTTTTCTGGGTCAAACAAATATGCGCATGGCAGACTGATTCCTCCAGCCAGAAGCGTTGCGCTCATGCCGATAGCACCATATAAGCATAACGATTGTATTGTGATATCCATACCAAACAACGCAAGTATCCCACAGGGAATCAGCGCGGCAATGATTCCCTGTACAGCCAGTATCAGATAAAAAAAATATTTCCCGCCAATAATCTGACTTCTTGATACAGGCATGGTAATCACGTTCTTATTCCATTTAGAACCTGCGTCGCTCGTGATACTGATAAATACGGCTGTCGTGGAAGCAACCGGCGCAAGCACTAAAAGAGCGCTTGTTTCAAGCAAAAAAGAAAGTCCAAAACCTAACACAACCAAGCTGACAACCGTTACAAGAATATTACTTTTTGCAATATACATGTCCTTCAATAAAATGCCTTTCATCACTTTTCCCCCTTTACATACAGAAGCATAATCTCGTCAATTGTTGCCGGAACTATCATGGCTTTCGGATATTTTTTCTGCATTTCCTGCCTGTCTGAAATTAAAACCTGCCATTCGTAGTCCATTTTACGGTACACAATACTATCCGATTTATCCAGCGCGTCAAACTGCGCGGCACCGCACTTGAGAATGCCATATTGTTCCGTCAGTTCATCCTTCGCCTTTGAAAAGACTACTTTCCCCTCATGAATAAATACAATGTAATCGGCAATTTTCTCCAAATCGCTTGTAATATGGGAAGATACGAGTATGGAATGTTCCTCATCCTGCACAAAATCCAACAACATATCTAAAATATCATCCCGTACAACCGGGTCCAGCCCGCTGGTAGCCTCATCTAAAATCAGGAACTTGGAATGATGTGAAAGCGCCGCGCAAATAGCCAGTTTCATTTTCATTCCCTTTGAAAACTGTTTTATCGGCTTATCGGCAGGCAGTGAAAGCCGTTTTAACAGACTGTAGTAAGTCTGCTCCTCCCATGAGCGGTAAATGTTTTTCATAATCCGGTTGATTTTCCCGGGAGAAAGAATTTCCGGATAATTACTGCCGTCAAACACTACGCCTATTTGTTCTTTTATATCGTCGTCCAGTTCTTCTCTTCCCAAGATAGAAACCTGACCTGCCTCCTTTTGGATAAGCCCCAAAACCGCATTAACGGTTGTACTTTTTCCCGCGCCGTTTTCGCCAATCAGTCCGACGACGGAACCGCTTGGCACGCTGAACGAAACGTTATCTAACGTAAAATCCCGATACATTTTTGTCAGTCCCGAAACTGTTAAAGCATTATTCATAATCATTCCTCCTCGTACAAAAGCGTCAATAAATCCAGCAGTTTGTTCAGCGGGATTCCGCTTGTACGCGCTATTTCAATTGCTTCATTGAAATGTTTTTCAATCTTTTTTTGCTGTTCTTCCAAATAAAAATCCTGATTCTGAACGGAAACAAAGCAGCCCTTTCCGGCTGTTGTCTCAATAAACCCGTCCGCCTGAAGAAGGTCGTATGCCTTTTGTACCGTCAAAATACTGATTTGTAACGACTTCGCAAGCGAACGAATCGAGGGAAGCGCTTCCCCGGCTTTCAGTTCACCGCTCATAATCTGCGCCCTGACCTGCGCTGAAATCTGCTCATACAGCGGACGGCTTGTTTTATTGCTCACAACAATCTCCAAACACTCAACTCCTTTTTATCAACAACTGTATTATTTATACAAGTACAGTTTAATACACTTTGTAACAGTTGTCAATAAAAAAAGAACAACCCTTTATCGTTGTTCTGTTTTTATTATAATTATGAAATTAGGCATCGCAGTTTTACCCAAAAGGAACAGTCAGACACGGCAGTTTTTCCTCGATATAACCCGCAAACGCTTCGTCCTCTTTATCAATCACAGGAAAATAACTGTTTTCCTTCTCCAGCAGTTTTATCTTCGCAAGTTCCGCCTCAAAAACGTCAAACTCTGTTTTCTCACCATCTATAAAGCTCTGACCATAGTTAGAATGTGCCTCGCCGTCCTGCTCATAGTAATATCCCGATTCCCGGAACAGGGAATGTGTCAGTACATACCCGGTCTGTGTCCAGTCATAAAGATAATATTCCGCGTATCCAAATGTCCCCGTCGTATGGTCACAAAACGGACTGAACAAGATTTGCTTCGTATCCGCGATATACGTTACAGTTCCCCATGCGGAGACCGTTTCAAGCTCCAGCGCTTTTACTTCGCCGTCCATGTAATAAAGAACCAGTGTATCTTCCAGTCCGTTCCGGTCAATCACGGCCTCGCAAACCGCATCCTCGTTAACGTCCTCAATATAAATACCCTGAATCCATAAAATGCCTTCCGAAATCAAATGCGCCGTTATATACTCCGCATAAGCGTGCTGCCACGGTTCATCACAACGGCAGAATGCCTCCGGCTGCGCCGCGGCTTCTGCGTCTGACTCTTCTTCTGCCTCCGTCTGTGTCACCGTCTCTTCCCATATGGTTTCTTTGCCTTCTGTTCCGCAGGCAGACAGAATTATTATACAAATTCCTGTCAGCAATGCTAAAATCATTTGTTTCATACGATATACCACTACTATTTTTTCAATGCCAAACCGTCTTTAAACGCTTCTCCGACTCTTCCGTCAACCTTATAATAACCGTGCGTATATGGGTCAAAAGCAATCGCACCTACCTTGGAGATATCCACTTTATCTCCCGTCATCACGCTTTCGTCAGCCGTAACATTGACCACCTTGCCGATAACGCCGCAGCCATATTGCCCGTCCTGATATTCTATAAATTCACACTCTAAGCAAAGCGGAAATTCATTGATAACCGGCGCGTCCACATTTTCGGATTTACTTGCGGTAAGACCACTGTTTTCGAACTTATTCGCGGTCCTGTTGCCGGATTCAACGCCAAAATAATCCGCCTCAACTACATGTGCGGCATCGGCAATACTTACCGTAAATGCGCCTCTTGCCTTGATATTCTGTACCGTTTTATGCGTTTCCGTCAAATTGAGCGCTACCGTGTCCCTCTCCTGCATTGTACCCCACGCGGCGTTCATGACATTGACACTGCCGTCCTCGTTATATGTCGCCACCATCAAAACCGGCATCGGAAAAATACCTTCCGTTATATTGAGCTTCTTTCTCATCACAATTACCCCTTTTCATGTTTAAAATTAACAAAACCCAGGCTCCAAACAACGGCTGTCCGCCATGCTTTGCATAACAGACAGCCGCCAAAAACTATCGTTTCATATCGTTTGTAATTTCCTACGGTCTTAAACCGCTTCCTCCCTGCAGCGTAATCGTCTCTCCGGTCACATAATCGGCGTCATCTGACGCAAGGAAGACGCAGACCCGTCCGATATCGTTCTCCGGGTCGGCAAATCTTCCAAGAGGGATGCCCTGTATGGTCTTCTCGAATAAATCCGGATAAGCCTCTTTCCACTGCTCAAGACTTTCCGTCATCGCAAGCGGACAGACAACGTTGACATTAATTCCGTCCGGTCCCCACTCCGCCGCCGCAACACGCGACATTCCGCGAATACCTTCCTTTGCCGCCGCGTAAGAAGACTGACCGAGTTTTCCGAACAGTCCCGCTCCCGAAGCAAAATTGATAACGGAGCCTTTGCTCTCTTTCAGGTACGGATAACATTCTCTCATGTAGAAAAATGTCGCATATAAACCTGAATAAATTGCAAGGTCAAAATCTTCCTTCGTATGGTCCTTGAGCATCACGCCGGACTTGGAAACCTGCGCGTTATTCACAAGCACATTTATCTTACCGAATTTCTCAATCGCTTTCTTCACTACATTCTTAATCGCGTCTTCGTCCGCGCCGTCCGCCACAACCGGAAGTACCTCAATTCCGAATTCCTTTTCCAGAACCTCTTTCGCGTTGACAAGTCTTGATTCCGTTCTTCCTGTCAGTATCAGATTCGCGCCTTCCTTTGCAAACGCTCTCGCAAGTCCGAAGCCGATTCCTTTTCCGCCTCCCGTAATAATGGCAATTTTACCGTCTAATTTACCCATACAGTACCCTCCTTAGATGAAATTGACATGACTTTGTTATATTTTTATCATACCATGATACCGTCCAAAGCGCAAGCCATTCCTTTACATTATTTTCCAATGGAGCCCGTTTTATAAATAAATTTGACCGAGCATTCCACCCCTTCTTCACATCCCGCAAAAGAACCGTACTCCTTCGCGTACTCCTTCACCTCGCAGAAACGGTCGTAATATTTCTCCAAATCCTCGTTTACCAGTTCGGCAAGTTTCTGAATCCCCTCTCTGTTGTATTTCAAAACGCCCTCTTTCAAATCATCCGTACCGTCAAGAAGCTGCGCCGCGCCGTCCAGCAGTCTGGATACGCCGTCCCGTAATTCTCCCGTTCCGTTATGCAGCTCATTTGCGCCGTTTGCAAGCTCTCTCGCTCCGCTTGACAACTCTCCCGTTCCGTTCGCAAGAGAATCCGCGCCGTTTGCGAGCGCCTCAATTCCCGCTACAAGCGTTGGAACCTGCGCATTGAGGGAAGCAAGCCCTTCATTCAGCGCTGAAACGCCTGCCGCCGCCTGCGCGACGCCCGCCGTATACCCTGCGACGCCGTCTCTCACCTGACCCGCGCCGTCAGAAAGGCTGCCTACGGCATAAGCAATATTTCCCATATTTCCTGCAACCGCGCCGATTCCACCGTCAATCTGTCCGTATGTCTGCGCCAGAACAGCAACGCCGTCCGACGCGCCGGAAACGTAACCGTACATCATCTTGTATCCTTCCAGATACTGTATCATGCCCTGCGCCATATCCGCATCAATAACGCCTGCCGCTGCGTAGCCTTCCAGCGCGCTCTCCAGTGTCGCAATCGTTGTTTCGTCATAAACGAAATTCGTTGTAATATCGGAAAGTCCTGCCGCCGCGCTGTTTAATCCTTCCGCAAACTGTGCCGAACCGCTTACCAGTCCTGCAATCTGCTCCTGTGCCGCCGGGTCGTTTAACGCCGCGTTTAACTCACCCAAGCCGTCCGCAACCTGCGCGGCTCCGGCGTTTAACCCTTCACTGTTCGATATAATTGTATTGAGTCCGCTTGTCAAATCATTCGCTCCCGCCGCAAGAGAGCCGATGCCGGATGCAAGCGCAGGCGTACTGTCTTTGAGACTGTGGATACCGTCTTTGATGGCAACCGCTCCTTCATTGACTTGCACCGCGCCGTCGGAAACTTTATTTGCCCCGTCAGCCAGTTCACCGGCGCCGTCGGAAAGCCTGCCTACACCGTCGGACAATTCTCCCGTTCCGTCAGACAACTCTCCCGCACCGTCGTTTAACTTCGTCGTACCGTCAATAATCTCGTTCATGCCGTCTGTCAGTTTATCAATATTGCTCTTTAAATCATCAATGGAATCAATATTGTCAAGTCCCAGCTCCTCCAGCGCGCTGTTTGAAGCCACCGTCAACGTCATCAACAGGGAAAAGTCCTTAACGTCCGCCTCTACCACAACTTCTTCCGGTATATTTAAATCATATGCTTTGCCGTCGTCATCCTTCAAATCATCAATGCCGAGACTCTCCTTTAACCCCGGCATCGCAATACCGAAAACCATTGTATTATCACCGTTATTGACCGCGCTTCCGCCCTCTACTTCAATATTGGACGCGTTTTCGTTATCCAGCATCAGACCGGAGAGCATGATAAACGGCTGGTAAATCGTGCAGGTTTCACCGTGAACAACAATCTCTTTTGCCGTTTTATTCACATAGGAGAATGTAATTTTTAAATGACCGTCCGCTCCTTCGAGTTCTTTTGCCGTTACCCTGCGCCCGTCCAGTTCATAAGAAATGTTGACGTCTACCGGAAATTCTTTATCGGAAACGCCCTGATAGTAAATATCGCTTCCGTCCGTCGTCCAGACAATTCCTCCCTCACCATCCTTTGCGTATTCCACATTACCCTTAACCGCTCTGACGTCGGTAAGAGACGTTTTATCGGCAACCTCCGCCGCGCCCTGCGGATTTTTCAGCCATGTACTGACTATCGTTTCCACCGGATTGCCGTCCGCGTCAAGAATGGCATAAACTGTTTCCTCTTTTCCCGCCGTATCGCTATGCTTCATCATGTCGGAAGAACCGGCAAATTCGTCAACCGCGTTTTGCAAGATTAAAATTTCTTCATCCACACCGCCTCTGTCCATCGCCTGCGCGTCAACGCTTCCGCATCCGCACACATTTGACGTTACAAGACAGACAACGGCTCCAAGCGCCAATACTCTTTTTAACTGTTTCATCATCATCTTCCTCCTATCCTCTTTCCAATCTGCTCATACCAACCGTTGTTTTACAGATCATTCTGTCAAATAACAGAAACATCGTCGGCAGCATGACAATTACAATGACCATACTTAAAAGCGCGCCTCTTGAAAGCAGCATGCAGATTGCCCCGATTAAATCCACGTCAGAATAAAATCCGACGCCGACCGTCGCCGCAAAAAATCCGAGCGCGCTGGAAAAAATAGAATTAATGGAGGTGGACAGCGCAATCTGCACCGCCTCCTTTTTCCCATGACCGTCCTTTCTCTCCTTTATATATCTCGTCGTCATTAATATCGCGTAGTCAACGGTAGCGCCAAGCTGAATCGTTCCCACACAGACGGACGCGATAAACGGAAGCGTTGTTCCCGAATAAAACGACACCGCCATATTGACGTAAATCGCAAGCTCGATAACAAGAACAAGGAGCACCGGAAGCAAAACCGATTTTAATACAAACAGAATCAGAATAAAAATCGCTCCGATACTGATAATGCTCACCACATTAAAATCACGGTTCGTAATTCTTACAAGGTCCTTTGTCGCAGCCGCTTCGCCTATTAACATTCCATGCGGGTCGTATGATTTCATGATGCTCTCCAGCTCTTCGCACTGCGTGTTGACCTCATCCGTCGCCACCTGATATATAGAAGAAATCATCAGCATTTTCCAGTTCTCACCGGATAATTTATTCTTGACCCCGTCCGGCAGCAGGTCTTCGGGTATCAATGGTCCTACAACCGAATCCATTCCCAAGGCAAACGATACGCCTTCCACCTGCTCCAGTCTGTCAAGCAGCTCCTTTGTATCCTTTGCCGGCAGATTTTTGTCAATTAAAACCATAGATATAGAATTCATGTCAAACTCTTCTTCCAGAACCATATTTGCCTGCCGGCTCGGAAGATACGTCGGAAGACTCTCATCCAGTTTATAATAAACTTTGACGTTATTATTTCCGTAAGCTGCCGGAATCCACAAAATGACCATTATCACGGCAAAAATAATATAGTGATTTGTCACAAAATCTGTAATTCCGTTCGTTTTCAACTGAAACGCCTTGTGAGATGCCTTTTTTACGGCTTTATCAAATATCAGTATCAGCGACGGCAACACGGTAACGCAACAGATAACGCCGATTACCACGCCTTTTGCCATAACAATTCCCATATCCAGCCCCAGCGAAAACGTCATAAAACACATGGAAAGAAACCCCGCGATTGTGGTCAGGGAAGACCCTGTAACCGATACGATTGTCGCCGCTATAGCGTGAGACATTGCTTCTTTCGTTTCGGGATATGTCTCCTGCGCCTCCTTGTAACTGTGATATAAAAATATCGAATAATCCATTGTCACGCCAAGCTGCAAAATAGCAACCAGCGCCATTGTGATATAAGAAATTTCACCCTGAATAAAATTGCTGCCCAGATTATAAATAATCGCCATTCCGATACTGACCATAAAAAGAACCGGTACCATAAAGGAATCCGTTGTCAAAAACAATACAATCAGACAAAGGATGACCGCTATAACGGTATACGCAGCCATCTCGTTTTCCACAAGATTTTTGGTATCCGTGGCAATGGCAGACATGCTGGAAAGAAAACATTGTTCTCCCGCGACTTTTCTGATTTCTTCAATCGCGTCCATCGTCTCGTCCGCAGAGCTTGTCGTGTCAAAGAAAATAAACATCAATGTTCCGTTTCCGCTCTCGGAATAAAAAACATCTTTGATATCATCCGAAAGCAGTTCTTTAGGAAGCCTGCCTCCCGTTATGCTGTCGTAACAGATAATGTCGGCAACATGGTCTACCTCCCTGATTTTATCCGTCATCTCAATGACGCCGGCGCTGTCCATTCCATTACATATCACCATTCCGTACGCGCCTTTTCCAAACTCATCCATGAGAATATCCTGTCCCTGCATCGTTTCAATATCATCCGGAAGATAATAGAGAATATCATAATTGATTCTCATTTTAATGAAACCGATTGCCGCAGGCACGAGAAGAAGCACACTGATTATCAGTATCGGAATCCGTAGTCTGACAATCTTTTCCGCAAATTTCTGCATATCATCCACTCCTTATTTTTCGACCTCTGGTCATTTTTCATATTGCATTATATAAAATATTCGACCATCAGTCAATAATATTTATAAAATTTTTAGACTTTTAGTCAATTTTTCACGCCGGAAGTCTTGCCTTTTGAAATTTGTATGATAATATAAGATAAGAAGAGTTTGTTTTTATAAGGAAAGGACGGTGCCAATGGGAAAAGCAGAAGAAAACAAAAAGAAAAAAAGGACGGCGCTGCTGTCGCACGCGTTTTCACTTTTTATGAGTAAAGGAATATCCAACACAACCATCTCCGATATTGCGGCGCATGCCGGTGTCGGCAAAGGGACGTTTTATTTTTATTTTAAGGATAAAGACGATTTAATAGAAAAACTGATTGCTCAGAAAGCCGAGCAGCTTTTTTTACATGCGTTGGATAAAGTCGATATTCATGACAAAACAATTTCCGTAGAAGACAAGCTCATTTTCATCGCCGACGATTTACTGGAGCAGTTGAACAAAGATTCGGGACTTTTAAAATTTATTAATAAAAACTTAAATTACGGCGTTTACAAGAGAGCGCTTACAAGGGAAGAAATCAAGAAAGACTGGGATGTCACTGCCATGTACCATCAGTTAATTGAATGTGACGGTTCACGCTGGACGGACCCGGAGTTGATGCTCTACACCATCGTGGAACTGGTAAACGGAACCTGCCATTCCATTATACTCAATAAAGAGCCTGTTACACTGGAGCAGTACAAACCATATCTTTTTGGCTGTATCCGTAATATTGTATCCGTTTTCCGCAAACCGGACGAAAAACAACAAAAAACAACATAACAAATCCATACGGCGGATTTTCTGTCAAATGAAAATGGACGCTACGGGTTGCAGCGTCCACAAGGAATATATCCGTTTTCTATTAACATTTCCCGTTCTCCAAAAAACAGCCGCTTATTTTTCTCCTTCATAGATAAAATACTGTCGCAGGACGGAAGATGAAACCGCATCGTGTTCGTATTCAGCACATAATCACATTCTGCTTTTGGCTGCGCTGTTTCAACAAATAACTCCGTCGCACGCTCCTCCTGCGCGGCAGACGTCTCACGCCCGTTATTGTCTGCTTTTGTCGCATTCCACGTTTCATCAGGCATACTTTCTCCCGTCGCATAGTCAATCACCACGCCCGGCTGTACGTTATAACAGAACACGTTAAAACAGACGCCCGCACCCCCGTCTTCCACGGAATACCCTTCCATCAGCACGCCTTTTGCGACAAGGTTCTCTTCTTCAAAATACGGCGTCACACGGTATAAGACATGATTTCCCGTCTCTTTCACATAGTCTGCCACAAGGTTTTCCCAGGGAAGCATCCCTTCCATATTCAGATAACGCGTGCCGGTAATCAGATTTCTTTCATTGGCATTTTCACCCGCGAGCTGGTACCCAATTAAATGACAGCGGTTATACAGGTACTTATCGGCAATCACATCATATTTTACCGTATGCCACCCGGTCGGTCTGATACTGCCAATCGTTCCCCGCTCTTCTGTAGGCATCAGTTCAGGACAGACATTGGCAAATGCCGTACCGCACCGTCCCAGTTCATCCAAATCACTGTATTCTTCAAAAACGTCCCTCGTCCGTTCATTTTCCGTAAAAAATGGAACACCGTCATTAATTACAACCCATGCCCCGCCATTAAACGCAGGGATAGTTTCATACCACTCTGTCGGAGAAGGTATGACATCTTCAAAACCGCCTGCTCCTTCCAAAACCGGAAGCGTTGGCGCCGGTTTTGCCGAAAATGCCAGAACTGCCGGTATTCCCAGACATATCAAAATCAAAAGAAGATTTCTGATTCCCTTACCCATAAAACCATTCCTTTATTTGAACAACATCACGAAAGACTGCTGCCTGCTGCCATCTTTTTCATGCTTACTTTATCGGCATACATCGCCTCATCCGCCTTGGAACATAAGTTTTCAAAACTTTGTGCGCCTTTTGCATAAGCCATTCCGATAGCGCACGAATACGGCGTCTTCGCCATCTCGCTCTTAATGTCCTGTATCATAGAAACAACATTTTCCTCACTCTGCCGGAGACACAAAATCATAAATTCATCACCGCCGGTCCGGTACAAATAACACCCTTTTTTCAGTACGCGCCGTATGCAGGAGACCATTGTACAAATGGCACGGTCGCCTTCTTCATGTCCCTGTCCGTCATTAATCCGCTTCAGATTATTCAAGTCGATACAGAGAACCGCGTTCAATACTGTCCTATAGTTCTCCGCGTCCAGATAAAAACACCTTCTGTTCAAAGTATTCGTCAGAGCGTCTCTTTTAAACTGCTGCGTATTGAGATACAGATAATAAAATGTAATGGAAACCGCTCCCGTTGTATTAATTACACCGTCATAGCCGGCAAATGATTCCATGACAACGGAAATCACGCTCATAACCAGCACGGCAATCGCAATGAACGCCTCGGAATTATTCTCATTCTGATATCTGCGGATGGTCGATACCAAAAGCAGCACCAGATAAAATCCGCTCGTTACAAACGCGGCATATCCAAGCGGTCCCCTGACAAACGAATTATCCCTGGCATAAGAAAACGCAATATCCGTAAACAATGCCGAGAAGGAAACGCACATGTTGAGCACCAGCGGAACCGCCATCACAAGCCGCCTTGTCGCCTCCTCACGCGTAACCAGCAGAATAATTGTATAAATAATGGCTGGTCTTAAAGAATATCCGATAGACGACATCCAGATTCTTGCCGTCGTCGGATAAGGAAGCGCCGCCAGCCTGTATTCAACGGAATCAACAATCACCAGCGTCAGTATGCACAAAGAAGCCAGCACAAAAAGATTCGTTATGTTTTTATGAAAAAACTGATTGGTACAGATGAATATCAGCATAAATCCAATAATGATTACTGTCGCGTAATTTAACTGCACCAAATCATGAAACATATTAACATTCTCCTTTCATAACGGCTTCTATATATTAAAAATATACCATTACTTTTTTCTGTTGTAAATAATTTGTTGGCTGCGGCATCTGCCGATTGTCAATTTCCGTTTGCAGTTCCAAGTACCATGCAAACCTGTCCCTTCGTTGCGGCAGGGCAGATATCATTCATATGCGCCGCGATTTTCTTCCACACCATGCATGACCCACGTACCGGCTTATTTGCCATTGTATGAAATCCTCCCTTACCGATGTAAAAAACAGAAAATTACCCCTGCCTCAATTATATCAAGGCAAGGGGCAGTCTCTCAATTGTTCTTTATGAAAACTATTTATATATGACTTTTATGGTATTGAGTTACTGTGGTTATGCCAGTACAGGCGCCTGATTTTTGATAATCTCCCGTTACTGCAAATCCTTCGTCTCCGCGTTACAAATGGACAATCCCGCGAAAATCAGCGATATAACCGTTAAAATTATCGGGAATACCGCATTCCCGGCAAGCATCTGCGCCGCCAGTATCTTCTGTCTTTTAATCGGATAAGAAAACATTAAATTCATGGTTTTATTTTTATACGCGCTTACGATAAATGACGCAATGTTATTTTTCTTCCATTCCAGTCTGATTAATTTTATCATGAGTTCCCACTCTCCCCTGTCATTTTTAAAAAATAGTCTTCGAGACTTCCCGATTTTTTCCCGACAGACTCAATCTCCACATCATTTGCCATCAGCGTTTTTGACAATTCGTTCGCTGTTACGCTGCCGTCGTAAACGCGGAGGACATGCCCGTTCATAATCTTAAAATTACTAAGACGCAGTCTGTCGGACAACACATACGCCGCCCATCTTCCGCGCGAGATTTCTGGCAATCATAAGCCCCAGACCATTTCCCTGAATATCACGGTTTCTGGAATCTTCCATCGTATACAGCCGTTCAAACACTCTCTCAGCAAACGCTTTTTCTATGCCCTTTCCCTTATCGGTTATCTCGATGATAACAGCATCCGCCTCTTTCCTGACAAACATGCCGATATAATTTCCTTCGCTTCCGTATCGCACCGCGTTTGAGATAAGATTTGATAAGATTCTGTGAATGGCGTCCGTATCTCCCCACGCAAAAAGAGCATGCTCCGGAATCCCGATATCCACCGTAAACTCCTTTTGCCGCAGCAGCTCATAAAAACTCAGGATATTTTCCCTGCATACCTCACAGATATTGACCTTCACCCGCTGCAGATTCTGGTCTCCCGCTTCCAGTTTCGCCAGCGTAAAAAACTGGTTGATAAGCTCCATCACCTGCGGATTGCGCGGATTGTCCTCTATCTTGTTTCGCAGCCTGCTGATATGGACGTTGACCGCATTCTCATCCCCGCAGTACACATCGTTCCAAATCAGCGAATAGAGCTGTTCCTTCGTGTAAACCTTTTTCGGATTCTTCATCAGAAGTTTCAAAATTTCAAACTCTTTTGCCGTCAGCTCGACTGCCTGTCCGTTTTTCGTCACAGAATACGTACCGGTATCCAAAACAATGCCGCCCTTTGTTAATACCGCTTCTTCCTGCTTTTCTACCGCCGCGTACTGTGTGCTGCGCCTGATATTTGCCTTGATTCTTGCCAGCACCTCCGTGACCGAAAACGGCTTTGTAATGTAATCGTCCGCCCCCAGTCCCAATCCCAACGCTTTATCGGAATCCGTGTCTTTCGCGGAAATAATAATAATCGGCACCGTACTGCTCTCCCTGATGGTTTTCATAACCTCCATTCCGCTTTTCTTCGGAATCATAAGGTCGAGTAACACCAGACTGAAGGTATCGGCAAAAAATTCTCTGCACGCGCTTACGCCATCATAGGCTGTTCTGACCGTAAAGTCCTCTGTTGTCAGAAAATTTTTCAGCATATCGCTGATTTCCACATCATCTTCTACCAATAAAATTTTCATCGTTCTCCCCTATTATATGAAATAATAAAACTGCCGCGCAATTTCCTATTCCATCAAAAGGAGCGGGAAATCCCGCTCCTAAACCGTCATTTTAAATGATTTAACTTTCTGATTTCACGGTGAAATAAAGACGCTGCGCTTACTGCAAATCCGCATATTCCGGTGCATAAAAACATCGCGGCCATCCCGCTTCCCGCGCCGGTTCCTACAAAAAACGCCAACCACTCAGCCGTTTTTGTTCCCGAACGCATAAACGGTTCAAACACATAGTCCGCCAGATATCCTCCAAGAAGAATCCCCGCGGGTATCGTGCTGTACTGAACCGCGTTTCTGACTGCGAACACCCTCCCCTGCAAATCGGCAGGAATCGTTTTATACAGTATCGTATTCTGATTCGCCATAATAAAAGGAATCGGCAGACTTGCAAAAAACGCGGCGGCGGACCACCAGAACACGTTGCGTCCGAGCGCCATCGTCAAATCTCCAAACAAAAACGACAGCGCCGCTGAAACATAGATTGCCGTTGCTTTATGCCGGCTTTCTTTTTTCAGCGAAACAATCATGCCCCCGGCAATACCGCCGATTCCCATGCAGGCATTAACCATTCCAAGCGTGATGCCGTTTTGATTACTTCTTGCCAGAATCATCGGCGATAAAATATTTTCATAGGTCAGTCTGGAAAAGAAATTAATCAGCGCCATTGTCAGCATAATATACAAAATGCCTTTTTCCTGTTTTAAAAACGCGAACCCCTGTCTGATTCCTTCAAACGGGGTGTTCCTATCTCTTTTCTCAATCCGCTCCGGTATGGAAATAAAAAACAGCAGAACGCAAAACGCCAGCACGAAACTTACTAAATCTACCAGCAGAATAAGCCATAGACCGCCCAGCGCAAACAGAACCGACGCCAGCATCGGATGAAATACGACAATCAGATTCTGGGAAAACGAGTTCATTCCGCTGACGTTGGACAATTTATCCTCCGGCACAAGCCTTCCTGTTGCCACCGCTGATGCCGGCTGCTGAAACGCGTTTGTTACACCGATTATCACATTCATAATATAAATATTCCAGACCGACAGTTTTCCTGCCGACAGCAGTACAAGAATCATCAGCGAACCGAGCGCGGCTGCGCTGTCCGCGGCAAGCATAATCGTTTTCTTTTTGTGCCTGTCAATAAACTCTCCGACAAACAGACTCAGCAGAATATACGGCACATAATTGCAAAAGGACATCAGCGAAACCGACATTGCCGAGCCGCTCTGCTGATATGCCCATAATACCAGCGCAAATCCGGTCATGGAACTTCCCAGTCCCGAAATGCTCTGGCTCAACCATAAAATCACATATTTTTTAAATTTTTGTTCCATTGAATTTTCTCCATTCTATTCATGATTTTCAGAATATGATGTACAAAATCCAATGTCGGACGAATATTTTTCTCTCTGTACAAATCGTCATGAATACTCTGTATCCAATGACTGGTATGTCATGAATACTTCGTATTCTATGACTAGCTCGTCCCATCATCAGACTTTGTACAGAGCTCACTGCTTAAATCAATTATCAAATGGCACAACATTTTTACCGCCTCCTACCCAATCCGCTTATCTTCTCTTCCTAAAATCTCACACAAAACGGCATACACTTTTTCCGCCATTCTCATAAATCCCAGCGCGTTCGGGTGCGTACCGTCAACCGTACACTCCGCCCTGCCATACTTTCCAAAAAATGTCTCACCGTCCAAAAACCAGACATTCTTGTCCCCCTGCTCCTTCGCTTTGGAATATGTAGCATATACAACCGCTTTTCTTGCCCGGGAATCTTCAATATCCTTATCCGTATCCGGTCTGGTCATCATCAGAATCGGAAGATTTGGGTGCGCTTTTCTGATAATCTGAAAAAACGCCTCGTGCGTATCCGCAAGCTGCTTCACATCATTCGCGTTGTGGTCGTAATCATATACAAAAACACTCATATCAGACAAACCGGCAATATAACGGGCAAATATCTCTTCCCCTCTTGCCGAACCGGAAAATCCAAAATTGCGGTAATCCGCATCCAGCCAGCGGCATACAATACTGGTATACGCATTGCCCGCGCGCGACGCGCAGCCGCCCTCCGTAATCGAGGAACCATAAAAAACAATCGGTTTTTCCAAAGAATACGCCGGCGCCTCTTCTATCCTCGCGTCGTCGTCCACGCCGATTTCCATAAACAGAACATGGTCGTTACGCGGCAGGTTAATCGTCACAATTTCCATCGTGTTCTTTTTCGTAAATGTCTTTTCCGCGCTGATTTCTTCCATAACATGACAATCCGGAGTAACATAACCCAGATATTCCGATTCCATGCCTGTTCCCAGATAGACATCGGCTCCCGCCGAACCCGAAAGCGGTATATTCTTATCTTCCTTCGTCTCTTTTAACGTCATGCGGATTGTAATGTTCGCGGAGTCCGTGCAGAACCGCACGCGCCCGCCCACCGCGCGCCTCCCTAAATACTCGTACCGCGGCATCTCCTCCAGCATGTGGTACGGCAGCTTGTAAAAATGCCGCTTTTCTGCATCCGCTACTGCAAGACCATATATTTTAACCGGGTGCTGGGTGATATTATAATATTTCATGATGGATTCAGTCTCCTTTGTGTTGATATTTACAATACATTTATTATAGCAGATTATGTATTGAATTTATACAAAAGATTTAAAAATCTCATCATTCCTTACGCTTTTTCCTCACAAATATCCAAACGGCATTCACGATACAAAACAGTATAAAAAGCCCCGTAAAATTCATCCAAATATCACGATACGCCGTTTTCGCCAGTTCCTCCCGCAATCCGCTAGACCATACATATAAAAATGCCAATAACATAGACGGCACATAAGCAATCACATAGCGAAACACCAAAGGCTTGACAGGCAGCTTTGTACACAGTATAAATGCCGTCATACCAATCAAAAGAATTATCGCCCTGTCTAATTCATGCCAATTTCCGCTTGGGTCTTCATAGATACCGTTACCAAGATATACAATACTATTGAGTAATGTGATAGCCGTATATATCGTCGAATAAACCGAAACCATACTGAGCCAATTTTTCTTATTCATCCCAGCCACCCGTTATAAAAAATAAACATAACAACCCCTACCATAATAGCCGCCACCCCTAAAAGCATACTTCTTCTATTCCCCCTTTTCCCATCAGAAATCCAAAACACGCCGCGCGTAAAAAGAACTATCATGATAAAAACCGAAACTATTTTTTCATAAGACCACATATATGCCTCCATTTCTTTTATCGACTATTAAAAATCTTTTGTTCCTCTGTTAGCTGTGTACTGCCTTCCTGCTGCTGCGGAATGATAAGCAGCACATTCAGAATAAATCTCTGCTCCTGTGTTTTTATGCTCATCGCCCCATGATATTTTTCAACCACAGCTTTCACATTGGAAAGCCCAGTTCCTTGCTGAACCTCCCCTTCTCCCCAAAAACTGTTCTCAATTTCCAACATCAGAAAATCACCCTGTATGCACCCCGATACATAAATATATTTTTCTGCGCCGACATCCATATTTTCACAGGCGCAAAGCGCGTTATCCAAAGCGTTCGACAGAATAATGCAGATATCAATATCGCGCAGTCCGCATGGATACGGCAGAATCAGCGAACACACGGCATCAATTCCCATACGTCTGGCAATTCCCAGTTTATTTCCTACCAGAATGTCCACGACCGGATTATTCGTGCTGCATGGAACCAACAATTCTTCCGTCAACTCTTCCATATCTTTGATATACTGTAATGCCTGCTCCTGTCTGTCATTTTGCAGAAGTTCTTTCACCACCGTAATGTGATTTTTAATATCATGGCGGAACGACCTTGTTTTTTCATAATTACTCTTTGCTTCTTCCACATACCGGTTCAGAGAATGTTCCTCCTGCGCGAGCAATGACAATTCCGTACTTAGTCGGAAATTCTGTAATAATTTCTTATAACTAAATAAAATGCAGAACAGACTTGCCAGTTCCAGAAGCTGCAGTGCAAGCATTTGATAGTGATTTGTATACGCATACACCTCAACACCGCTTCTGTCCGTGACAACATAGCCGTATACAAACGAATTAATATATTCATCCATAATAAATATCATTAAAACCGGAATGAAAACGAGAAACAGGTATTGCTTTTCCACACCCTCATAATGCGAAAAATACCGCCATACCAGATAGCAGAAAACCCCGGTCAGGAAAAGCGACAGCAGCTCTCCCGACACCATAAATACAATGCCTGCCGTATTTCGGTCAAATGCGTACATCAGCGGAAAAAAAATACTCAAAAGAGACTTTACAATTCCGTAGCTAAGCTGCATAATATCAACCACCAAAGCCGCGTATAAGATAATGAAGCCGCAAAGCGAGTTCCTGCCCGATAAACCGGCGGACCCAAAGTCTGCCCTGCAAATCAAAATGCCTCCTGCCACAAGCAGAAGGACAAACGCTCCAAATTCGGCAATTGTACCCTCTGGAACAAAATGAATCACCGCAATTGCGCAGACCGCAAATATAAAATAACAATAAAGCCTTACTTTCTTATGCAAAAGTCCGGCAAGAATATAAAAACCGAAAAGCATCTGAACGCTTCCCATGATATACTGACTAAAAAAATCCATCTATCCTCCCACGCAGACAACGCCTTACATATTTTTCATGTACTGTAAAATTGCGGCGGAAAACTCCCTGTCCCGCAGCCGTGACACCGGTATCCTGTGACCGCCTTCCATGTACGCCGTTTTGTTTTTATAACTTTTCAAATATTTTAAATGAATCAGATAACTCCTGTGGCACCGGAAAAAACTGCCGCCCAGTCTGCCTTCAAGATTCTCAATCCGCTCATAATAGTCAACAACCTCCGATGAAATCAGATGCAGATATATTTTCCGGTCAATAATCTCACAAAAAACAATCTCCTCCAGAGAAATAATACGGCTTTCATATCCCTTCTGGATCAGTAAATTTGCCTCCTCTGTATTCTTCATGGAAACAAAAACACGCTCCATTGTTTTTTCAAACTGTCTTTCATCCACCGGCTTTACCAGATAATCATACGCCTGTACCTCAAACGACTGAAAAACCAGTTCCTTAAGAACGGTAATGAATATCAAAAACCCCCGGAAATTTTGCCCGCGCAGCTTCCTCGCCGTTTCCATGCCGTCAATCCCCTTCATCTGAATATCCAGAAACAAAATATCTATCTGTTTGTCATATTGCAGCAGTTCTTCTCCGCAGGAAAACTGCCGGATACTTATCTCGGTATTCTTTCTGCGAAAAAAAGCGGATACCAATGTTCTGATTTGAGCTGACATATAGTTTTCATCATCACAGATTGCAATACGGATCACATCATCACCTCCCGTCTTCCAATAATTACGGTTTTTAAATCACATGTTAATGAATATTTTATTCTAGTCTTTTGCATATGTCAAAACAAGTCATTTGCCGTGAAATGCATTTCAAATGCCGCAAAATGTTTTAGCATTATTATCGTTCTTACGGTTAATCCACCCAACTGACGCATCCATAGCAGTACGGCACGCATTCGTCTGATCGAGCGCGTTCAGCATCACAAAATCATGGATTGTTCCCTGTACCCGCAAAGCAGATACCTCTACTCCGGCACATCGCAGTTTTTCTCCAAAAGCCTCTCCTTCACTGCGCAAAACATCCGCCTGACCGTTGATAATCATCGTCGGAGGAAGACACTTCAAACAATCCATACTCGCCCGAAGCGGCGACGCCGTAATCTGGTTTCGCTCCTCTTGCGAAGTTGTGTACTGCCTCCAGAACCATTTCATCCCTTCCCTGTAAAGATAATAATCTGAAGCAAATTGACAGTAACTCGGCGTATTAAAAAAAGCATTTGTCACCGGATAATATAATAACAGTTTTTGAATCCCCGGTCCATGCCGCATCGCCGCCATCAGTCCCATTGCGATTGCCATATTTCCGCCGACGCTGTCGCCCGCAACAATCAGTTCAGGACAATCTTCCATACAAAAGCAATTTCCGATGATTTCCTCTAAATGAGACAATATAAAATAACACTGTTCAATCGCTGTCGGATATTTTGCTTCCGGCGCTCTGCTGTATTCCGGAAATACAACCAGCGAATCGGTCCTCGCCGAAAGCTCTCTGACTAATTTCTCATGTGTGTGGAAGCTGCCAAACACCCATCCTGCTCCATGAATATAAAATATGATATTTCTGATTTTTTTATCCTTGGGCTCAACAAAATATACCTCAATGCTGCCCCACGCTCCCGTATTAATGCAATCTGAAGTTATCTCAGCGGGATATTTATACACCGGCGTATCCTGCGCTTCTTCCAATACCTTTCTTCCCTGCTCAGGCGGTAACTGAAAAATCAGCGGCGGCACAGAGCTTTGATTACAGACGGCTTCTGCCGCAGGTTCCAATAAAATGCATCGTTTCATGTTGATTTCCTTTTATATGATAAACGGTTATTATATGATATGCGGTTCTTCTGCTTTTGCATATTGGTTAATCAATGCTCCGGCTGCGCCAGTCCCCTGTTTTTACATGTCTCTGATAATGAGCAAACAAAAAGGGAGTATTGCAGTATAACGAATAATCAGTTATAGCGCAATGCTCCCATGATGCTAAATATACTTACAAAGACTATCAAAGACGCACTCTTTGATATCTGCCGCTGTTTTTCTTGCCTTATTTGGATTGAGCCCGATTTTTTTTGCCACAGCAAGAAGCTCCTCCATTCCCGGGTTCACTCCATTTCCGTTTACGGTTGTGGCGTGCTCTCCCCCAATGGAGTCACTGTAGGTAAGGTCATAGGAAGGCGACAGCACCCATCTTTTCTCGGATTCCTTGTATATATAAGTAAAATTCTTGGAATGGTCGTCCCGGTTATGGGCAAACACATTAAAACACATCAAACGATAAAGTTTCTCACATTCTTCCATGGATTTTGTAAGCTGAAGCGTCAGCTTCATGAGTACATCATAATCAAGATTGGGGATTCTGTGTGATGTCTCAAGAAGTCCCGCCGCAGATACCATATGAATTTTTCCTGCTTCTCCTTTTCCTGTCCGGTCAAATCTCCTTGTTCCAAAATATCCTTTTGTACTCTCTGAAGGAAACAGTCTCACCTCTTCAACCTCAAGACCACATTTTCTGGCGCAGAGCGCATAATCATACTCCTGCTGTCCGATATCCTTACTGTCATCCGATGAAGGAAACTTAATAATCCAATCTTCACCATCAACCTCGGTAAGTATCTTCGGTCTTGCTCCGCCTGAAGAACCGCCTTTTGCAAACAGATAATCCAGATTCTCAGATGTATCCGTATTCAGGATTTTCTCGCATTCCCGGGCGATTTCATCCAAAGACATCTCCCCTTGACTCTTCTCTACAGTTATCACAGGACGATATGTGAGTGCACCCATTCCTGAAGAGCCCACAATCGCAAGTCTTTCAAGACTTCCTACCATCCGAGGTTCCAGTCCGTTCTTTCTCATTAATCTGTCAACCAGAAGTTGTCCCCATCCATCTGGAAGGCTGTCGGCAAATACTCCAAAAAGTCCCTCAAACGGAATAACCTTTGGCATAAATACTTTCTTTTCCAGCGACAGTGAAAAAGGACTGATAGAAAATCCTTCTGCCAGCCAGTCTCCATTATATTCAAATGCTGCCAATCGATTTTGATACAGAGCCATGATTCCCACTGGTCTGTCATGGTAAAAAATCTCCAGCTTATTTAGTCTGTCCATTTATTACCTCCTCAATGGATTCAAACGGCACTTCACGAAATAAAGACTCAAGCTCTCCCTCCACTTCAAGAGCAATTGCGAGTTTTGTAAAAGACCGCAGTGAAATCTCGCCGGTCTGCTCAAACCGCTTCACTGAGCCAAGACTCACACCCGACCTGACAGCCAGTTCTCTCTGCGAAATCTTTTTTCTTTTCCGAAGCTGAACCATTCGATTTGCAATCTCGATATCTATTTCTGCCCATGTTTTTTGATATAAGTTAATCATGCTAATATTTTATCCCATATTGGTAATTTTATCAATAAAAAGATAATATATTAGTCCGCAGATATTGTGTTTTGACTATTTGATTGTCATGTTTTCCTTTCAAATATAAGGTTCCTTTTACTGTAGGGCAAAAGAACTGGATTATCTAATGCCATAGTCTTATATTTTTTCATTATAAATACGCATCATATTCAAATTCATTTAAAAACCGATTAACAACATTAGTATCTTCTCCTTGTAGTTTCTGAATTAATCTTATTCGAGTTTCTGATATACCCATACCAAAAGTAAAATATATAAACCATTCGTCTATACTCCAATTGACATTGTGATCTATCTGCGAATGTTGAATACATTTATTTTCAGCATTTTGCAACCTATTAAGATAATTTTCATAATCATTTATCTGGATATTATAAGGATTTTCAATGACTTTAACCCTCTCGCAGAATGGTAATCTTGCGTCAATTTTTTCATCAGATATCACTATATTATACTTTTCTTTATAATATTTTTGAAATTTTTTACTATACTCTAAATCTGCTTCCAAATTCCTTTCATACTGTTCTCTTCCATTACTGCTGCATCTTAATGAGGTAGTAGTATTGCTAAAAATCAACAGGTCAGTTCACTAGTTTTTTCGTATTCTTTAGAGTATCGCATAAAAGCTCTAACTATCCAAGGTGTTGGATTTGACGTTTACGCTTAGGCATTGATATCCTTGCAAAAAAAGTGTCAACCAATATTGACAATATCAATATCACATTTTATTGGAAATCAAAGAAAACTTGTAGTTTGCGACCGGATACAACGTACAAAGCAAAAAAGACCTTGAAAGATATTGTCCTCTCAAGGTCTTAATCTACTTAACTCCAAATTATGCGATATTTTCATCTCTGCACAAAATCCTGCACCATTTGATGTAAAGATGTAATTTGGGGCTTTTCCCAACCCCCGCATAAACACGAGGTTTTTCCTACTTATCACTTGGTAACGACTTCATCGTCGGAACGAAATCGGCCATATTGATATAGTCTACCCAAATGCCCCTATCTTTCTTATATCGTCTCTTTTCACATTTCACTACATCTAATTTTCCGCATTTATCAGTACCGTTATGATGTAAATAATGTAGTATTTGATGTAGATGATGTAACTGCTTTTGTTCTCAAAAGAGAAGTCCTGACATATTCAGTCTTAGTCTTTAATCATCATAATGTCCACGGCAGGACAAAATCTCTAATACACCATTTTCAACCCGATAGACAAATCTATTGGTTTCATCAATCCGCCTGCTCCAAAAACCACTCAACTCACCTTTCAGCGGTTCAGGCTTTCCAATTCCTTCAAACGGACTTCTTTCCGTATCTTTTAAAAGTGCATTGATTCGTTTTAGTGTTTTTTTATCCTGCGACTGCCAGTATAGGTAATCCTCCCATGCTTCTTCAAACCAGATTTTTTTCATTCGCCATCCTCCAAAAGAGGCTCATGCTCTACTCCCTTGCCGGAATCAAGTGCTGCAATTCCCCGCCGCAAATGTGCCATATTGCTCTCAGAATAGAACGGATCTGCTGTAATCTCAAAAGGAATCCTGTGTTCACGGCTTACTTTTTTTGCAAAAATAGTAAATGCGGT
>CAJTZH010000033.1 GCA_910584325.1 uncultured Lachnospiraceae bacterium
TACTGTTGGTATAGATGGAAAACGCGTTCGTCTGATTCATCTGCCAGTTATAGTTCAACGTCGCCGTATCAAACGGTTTCGGTTTACGAATCAGCACATACGGAAGCCCGAACAGGTTCGCAAGACTGGCGCTCTGGAATCCCGTTTCCATCATCCGCACATGGGGGATAAAATCTCCCGGCATATAAAAACTGGTAAACTGGATGCCGTAATTATATCCTTTTACCCGTTCAAAGACCGCCGCCGCAATACGCTTTATCGTATCTCCCTCCAAAGAGCCCGGAAACATTCTGTTAATGTCGTTATTGTCAATCGCCCAGAAGCGCTTTCCTACATTCAGTGAATAATTATTAATGGAAGGAATCACAAGAATTTCGTTATTATTGACGATTGCCCCGTGTTCTTCCAGCTTCTTTAACGTCTTAATAAGCTGTGAGCAGATATACATCTGCTGTACTTCGTTACCGCGGCTTGCGCCCACAATACAGGCGGCTTTACTGCCTCGCCCGAACCGGAACCCTTCTATGACAAAATCTTCCCTATATACACCGCCAAGCCGGTAAACAATCTCCCTATTCATGCAAGCCTCCATGCACTCTGGCAATCATATCTCCTCGGTACACAACCGGATGTTCCCTCAATGTAAACACCACGCCGTCGCAGGGCGCGGTAAATTCCTGAAGAACCGTGCCCGTAATCGGCTCGACCACCTCGCCGATAAGCTCCCCGGCTTTCACATCCCCAAGCCCCTTGCGTCTTGACACAAAAATTCCGCTAGCGTCGCTGCGCAAAACATTGACATCGCCTTCCACACAAATCAGCGGCGTTTTAACGCTTTTGGTTTCACCACTCCAAATTCCGAGTGTTTTCATGAGGTTAAATATTCCGTCAATGACCTGATGACATAATTCCCTGTCAATACGAAGTCCGACTCCCATCTCACAGACAAGCGCCGGTACGCCCAGCTTATTTAAACTGTACGCAAGCGTTGCGTCCAATATCGTGATGGACGAATAAATCCAGACCAAATCCGCATTCAGCAATTTCGCGTACGGAAGCAGCCTATGGACATTTTCTTCATTGACGCGCACCTGCGGTATCTCTTTGATAAAAATGTTACTCGAATGTAAATCCAGGCACAAATCGCTGCCAATCAAATCACTGATGACTTTAGACGCCGCATATTCTGCCATTGCTCCGTTATCTGAACCTGGAAACACCCGGTTCATATCAAGGTCAAACATGGGAATTCCTCTGTTTCCCATATCAACTCCCAACGGATTGACTGCCGGATAAATATCCACAATACCCTTCAGATGCTGCGGCTGTTCGTTGATTCTGCGTACAATCTCGTAACAGATATACTGTCCGTCCAGCTCGTCTCCATGTATTCCCGTAACCAGCGAGAACCGTTTTGCCGCGCCGTTTGTCTCCTTTGGCGCCAGCCTGTTCTTTTTTATTGTCATGCGTTCATGGACAGACATTCCCACAGATGCAATTTCTTCAATCATTCTGCTTAAAATTCCCTTCCTTACAAATCAAGCGGCAGAACGCCTACGCTGCCGTCCATCACTTTAAACATGGAATTATAGTAATTAGAGGTGATTTTTTTCGTATACCCCTCAAAAAACAGCTGCACGCCCACATGCATACAGTCGTGCACGCCGATATACGCCACATGCGCCTGATTAATAATTTGAAATAATTCCTTATGCTTTTCAAGGTTTTTGGTTCTCTCGGCGTTCTTGACAATTTTTGTCTGCAGCATTTTAATATGGGTTTTCTCATACTCCGCCGGGTAAAACGTATCCTTAAACATAGACAGTTTGGAAATGCTTTTTTCAATTTGCTGTATTTCCTCTTCGATTTTCTTAATCTCTTCCGCAATATTGGAGTACTGCTCCATTACCTCATCGCTGATGCCGACCTGAAGAATCGTCGGAAGCTCCTTATCGTTTCCGCCGTTATGCATCTCGATTCCGAGTATGCCATGTGTCTTTCCGCCTATGATAACGCCATGTTTACCACGGATATTGACCTTTCCTTTTGCGTATGTATTACAGTTTAACAGATAATTCCCTTCCAGATTACGTCCGCAGACAATCTCTGCTTCCTCGAAAAACTGCCCGAATATATTGCCTTTTGCCTCAATATGCGCTTCCTGCGAACCCTGCACGCCTTTTTTCAGTATGATATCCTTACCTGCCTTGATTGTCGCTCCCGCTACGTGTCCCTGAATCTCCACATTGCCGGACGCGTCAATCAGCATACCGCCCGCAACGTCTCCGCGCACCTTTACGTCTCCGGAAAAGCGAATGTTACCCACGGTCAGATCCAAATCGCCGGGAACCTCAAAAACTTCAAGAATATTCATCTCTCCGTACCGGTACTCGATTTTTCCGCACATTTCCGCAGTATAGGTCAGTCCGTCTTCCGAAACGCTAAAACCTTTTCCTTTAATCGTTGCCAGTTCCTTACCGTTTTTAGGCATAAGGAACTTGCCTCTGATATCGTAGCCAAATTCTCCCTTTGTCGCCGGGTGATATGTAACCAGTTTATCGCCGACGGCTACCTCCTCAAAGAGTTTCATATTATAAAAATCAACGGAACCGTCGTTGTTTACCTGTGGTTTTGCCTCTACCTTTGTCTCAAAGAAAAATTCAAACCACCCGTTTTTACCGCTTAAAGCCGGTTTTCCTATGGCGACGGTAAACGGCTCGGCATACATCTTACTCTCAATCACTTTGCGAAGACGCTCCTGGTCCACGCCCATGCGGATGCCTTTTTCCAACAGAAAATCAAGCGCCATTTCAGTCGTTATTTCGCTTTCATTCTCCTTCTCCGGTTCCACCACCAGCATATCCGCCCTCATATTGTCTTCCGAAATCATCAGCCGGAAAAAAGTGCTTTCATAAACATCTGCCATAAAGCACCTCCTAACCTATAACGCCCGCAGACGCCATAAGCTGTTCCAATTCTTCACGGATATTTTTCATTTCTTCCGCCGAAAGTAAAATATCCGAGTAAAGATTGACATCAATCCCATGGTCCCTGCCCAGATTAATCTGTTCTTCCTGCTCCGGAGTAAACGGTTTGTCTCGCTCCTGCATATGTAGTCTCATTCCATGCATCTCATACGCATCCAGAAACGGCTTGGCATAATCCGTTACATCAAGTCCTTCCTGCAGTCCCAGACGGATTTCACACATCTGTGAAGCGGAAAAATCCTCCATCGCATACCATGAAACCGCAACATTTTGTTCAAGCCCTTTTCTGATTTCGTACATCTGCGAAGCAGAATACGATGTCTTCGCATACCATGTGATATCCACACAGTTTGCGATTCCCTTGCGGAGCTGCCGTAGCTGATATGCGTCATACCCTTCTTCAAGAAAAATTTCTAAATCGATATCCTCTTTCAATGCCTTACTGATTTCCCGCAGATATAACCCGTCTACGGAAGTTCTGACATACTTTACAATATCAAGCTGCTGCTCCAGCGCCCGCCGGATTTCATGCATTTTTACATAATCCAGTTCCTTAGAACTGTATACGGAAGTATCCACGCCCGAAAGCATTCCCTGACGAATCTCTTCCATCTGGCACCAGTCATATGCAGGGTCCGCGTATCTTGTTACATCCAGTCCGGCTTCCAGTCCGATTCGGATTTCTTTCATCTGCGGAGCACGGTATTGTGCGCTGGCATAAATGCTCACGTCAACACCGGACTCCAATCCGAAACTGATTTCCATCAGTTCAAAATTACCAATACCCATATCCTTATATTTTTCAAGTTTTTCTTTCATATACGACACCCCTTTTGTATATTCCGTTTTATTATATCATTATTACATACTGTTTTGCACTATAAATCTTCCCAAAACGCAAAAAGATTTTTTTCTACGCTGTCAATGTCCACAATTTTCATATTACTCCACTCCAAAGGCATAAGCCCGTCATAATCCCCTGTAAGAAATCGTCCGTCCAGTAAAAGAACGACGCCCTTATCGTTTTCTGTGCGGATTACCCTCCCCGCCGACTGCAGCACTTTATTCAGTCCGGGATAAATGTAGGCATACTCAAATCCTCTTCCTTCTTCCGAAAACCGGTCCATCAGAATCTTTCTCTCCACGCCGACCTGCGGCAGCCCCGTACCGACAATGACCGCGCCAATCAGGCTTTCTTCCTTTAAATCAATCCCCTCGGAAAAAATACCGCCCATCACGCAGAACGCGGCAAATGATTTTTTGCGTCCGGTCTGTTCAAATTCTTTGAGAAACGCTTCCTTTTCTGCCTCTGCCATATCATTTTCCTGAAGAATGATGTCAAAATCTTCTTCCCTGTAAAAAGATAACACAGAATTCATATAGGCGTAAGAAGGAAAAAACACCATATAATTACCATGTCTGGCGTGCACCGTCTTGACAATGTACTCGTAGACTCTTCTATACTGTTTTTCATTTCTTCCCGCATATCTGGTTGTAATATCCTTCGCAATCAGTACGCAGCGTTTTTTTTCGTCAAACGGCGATTTCGCGTAAATCGCGTAATCATCCTTTTCTCCTCTTAAAAGACTACGGTAATACCCCATCGGCAGAAGCGTTGCCGAGAAAAACACGGCCGCGCTTCCTTTTGCGAGACAGTCGTTTAAGTTTGCGGACGGATTCACACAGTACTGCCTGACCATCAAATCGCCGTCCGGAAGAAGCATGGCGTATACGGCATAATTCTCATCAACAAGTTCACTGATATAAATGAAGTCGCGGACCTTAAAAAAAAACTCCAGAACTTGTTCTTTATACTCAAACTCTCTGTGTTCCTCGTTAAAACGAAGAATTTCTTCATAAAGGGACGATAACGCAAGCGTGAGACCTCCTGCCGAATCCAGCACAAGAAACGACTCTTCAACCTGACGTTTTATCTCAAGCAGCGTTTTATTCACCCGTTCCGCTGCCTTGTAGAGCTTTCTGTCATGCCCTTTTATAATTCTCTTAAAATCCATGACGTCCTCTTTATAAACGGAGGCGCTGTACATCTCTCTGCCGCGTTCTACCAGATTATGCGCCTCATCAATAAGAAACAGATATTTTCCTTTATTTCCTTCCCCGAAATACCGTCTCAGATACGCATTCGGGTCGAATACATAATTATAATCACAGATAATGCCATCACACCAGTATGAGATATCCAGAGCAAATTCAAACGGACAGACCATATGTTTTTCGGCATATTTTATAATTGTCTCACGGTTCATACAACATTCGTTTTGAATGATATCAAATACCGCGTCATTCACTCTGTCAAAATGCCCGCGGGCATACGGACAGTCTGTCGGATTACAGTTCATCCCCTGCGTGCACAGTTTTTCTTTTGCCGTCAGAATAATGGTTTTAAATTGCAGTCCCTGCCTGCGTAGCTGGGCAAATGCCGACTCCGCCGCCGTTCTCGTTATCGTCTTTGCCGTCAGGTAAAATACTTTATCTCCCAGTCCCTCTCCCACGGCTTTCACTGACGGAAACACCGTGGAAATTGTCTTTCCGACCCCTGTAGGCGCCTGAATAAACAAAACTTTTTTACGCTGTATGGTCTTATAAACAGAAACGGCCAGTTCCCTCTGCCCTTGCCTGTAAGCAAAAGGAAACTCTGTCTTGCGGATAGATTCGCCCCGCTTTGCAAACCAGTCATAAAGAAAATCCGCCCATACAAGAAACCGATTCATGGTCTTTGCATACCAGTCTTCCAGTTCCTTACGGGTGTAATACTGCACAAACCGCTTTACTTCTTCTGTATCAAGATTGACATAGGTCAGCTGAACGGCTATCCGCTCATCATCATGTTCACAAAGATAGAAATACCCATAGCACATTGCCTGTGCCTGATGTACATAAATACCTTCCGTAAATGCCGTCACATCGGCATACATTCCTTTTATCTCATCAATCGCGCTACAATCCTCTGCAGAAAACACGCCGTCCGCACGGCCTTCCACCACCACGCGGTACCGTCCGGTATCATAAATATTTCGCATGGACACTTCCGCGCGATAACCTGTTCCCATCGCTTTTTGAATTTTCTTATGTATTCTGCTTCCCGCCTGCATGGCGTCCGTTTCCGAAACGCCGCCAGCGCGGTTATCAATATTCCCTGTCCGATAGATAAACTCTACAAGATTCCGCACGGAAATCTTTAATTCACCGTCTGCAATACTAAACATACCGTCTCCGTTTTCAAAATTTCTATTCAATAAAAAAATCTAAGGAAACCGTTACGCCGGTTCCTTAGATTTTATTATATCGTTATTCCCACAGCCCGTCAATCTAAGCCAAAATACATCTCAATCCTGCCGTTGCTTGTTTTTAAGTTAAGCCTGCCGTCACCGTCCTTCGTCGTATAATGATTGTCGCGCAGGTTGTCGCCATTGACAAAAATATTGGCATTGCTGGTGTCTGCTTTCACTCTGAAATCACTTTCCCTGCACGTTGCAAAATCAGTGCTAATTCCTCCGTTACTGGTTTTTACAAAAACATCCGGCTTGCCCGCAAACGTCAGTCCGTCCAGATGAACCGAACCGTTGCTGGTACGAATTTCAAGAACCGATATCTCACCAGACGAAACCTTAACCGGCGCGTTAGAGGTTTTCACCCTGATTTCTTCCGACACAATACCGCTTAAACTCACCGAACCATTGGAAGTATCCGCCGTAATCATATCTGTGCTGATATCCGACGCGGTAATCGGACCATTCGAGGTATCCAGTATCAGTTTTTTCACAACAACATCTACTTTCTCCATTGAAATCATGCCGTTGCTGGTAGACGCATCAATCGTCCCATACTCCTGTTTAGGCAGATATACGATAACATATTCCTTTTTTGTTTCGCTAAGAAATGAAAAATCAAAAGAAATATAACGCTTTTGCGGTTCATATTCTACAATTAATGTGTTGTCCTTTACAGTAACCGTCATATTGTCTTTGTCCGTCGCATAATAAGCAAGTTTCACGCCATACGAGTCATTATCGGAAGGAAGAAACGTCACCGGCATATTGGCAACATCAATATTCACACCGGTAAACGCCTTCAAATCCCTGTCTTCAAACTCAAAATACTCCATATCTCCCGCAACGCTTATCTGAAAGCTGCTGTTTAAAAAAATTCCCCTGCCTCCGAACAGACTTCCCACAAAAAACAATATGATTCCGATTGCAAATAATGCCGCAGCTATTTTTATCAGTTTAGAATTTGACATATTCTCTTCCTCCTACATCCTTCCGGCTTTTCTTTTGCCAAGCGTAACAACCAGAGCCAACGCCCCTTTTACAAGATACCTGCCGCCGATGAATATCAGTATTCCAAGTGCCGCCATTGCCATTGCGGCGCCAAGCATCATAATACCACTGATAAAATGCCGGAACAGCGCGAAGAAACCAACGATAACCCCAAGCACACCCGACACCATCAGGGCTGCCCCCACAATCACCACGCAGAATACCAGAATAAATACTACAAGGATTCCCACAAAAACAAGAACTGCCATCACAATAGCCAGCGGAAGCCAGACAGGAAACGAACATAGCAGTAAAATAATGACGCCGAGATTTTTCATCCCTGTTCTTTGTTCTTCCGGTTTAAACTGCGCCGTATGTTCTTCTTTCACTGCGCTCTGCGCCATATCCAGTTCCTTAATTGCGGATTCTGCCGAAATCTTTCTTGCGAGCATCACCGGACTTCCCAACTCCTCAATCACTTTCTGTTCGTTCTCTGCTCCGGCCTCCTCAAAATATTCCGTGTAATACCTTACCGCGTCCTCTCTCTCCGCATCGCTGACATGAATAAGATTTTTCCAAAACTGCTGCAAAAATTCTTCTTTATTCATACTCAAATTCTCCTGTCATTATTCTATCAATTTTCGTCTTGTATTCCATCCAGTCATATTTGTACTCCAGAAATCTGCTCCGCCCCTTTTCCGTAATGGAATAATATCTTCTGTTTCGTCCGTTGTATGACCTGTCATATGTAATTAAATATTCTTCTTTCTGAAGTCTGCGCAAAACGGGATAAAGGGTTGATTCTGATATCTCTATGACATTTTTAATATTCACTGTCAGCTCGTAGCCATAGACATCTCTCTTCTCCAATACCGCCAGCACACAGGCGTCCAGCAAAGCCGCGCCAATCTGAAAAGCCATTCATACTCCTCCTGTTATTATTTTCTATTTAATATTATATGATATATAATATTATTTGTCAACATTTATATTGTTTTTACAGATACTTTCTGTTTTAACTGAAAAAACGCCGGAACAATACTGTTCCGACGCTTATAATATGTACTCTCTATTCTTTTTTCCCGTTCCCGATAACAAAGAAAATTCCTGCCTGTTTCAAAACAGGTCTAAGCGCGTTATACACCGCCACAACAACGATTGTTCCGACTACCGCGTTCACCGCCGTCGCGCCCGCCGCCCATGTCGACATAATCTTTGCCGCAGGCGAAGGAACGCCGAGGATAAAATTCTTGTAAAAATATCCTACAACCGGGTCCGCAATCACATTAAATCCCAGTCCGCAGACACTCGCAATCAAAGACCATTTGAAAACATACTTCACATCATTCTCCGTAGTAATATGCGCAGCTTTGTGGGCAATCACACCGGCAATCAGACCAATGCAAAATTTGAGAAGAAATGTTTTCGGCGCGCTTGTAATATAAGCCGGGTCCAATAAATCAGCAATCGTCATCCCCAAAGCGCCTGCCACGCCGCCGTATGTACCGCCCAAAAGAAGAGCCGCCAGTACGCAGAACGCGTTTCCGATATGAAGCGCCACCATATCTCCTCCCGGCACCGGAATCGGAATTTTTAAAAATGTAAACGCCACATAGCACAGCGCCGCCATCAATCCGGTAATCACAAGTTTTAATGTTTTTTCGTTCTTCATCATTTTCCTCCGATTTATGTACTTTTTGAGCTCCAGGTAATCATACATCGGATGTGGATTGTTGTAAAATACCAGTTTTGATATTTTTAACCAGTCCATTTTATCAAAAACTAAAATGAATGTTTCCATGAATGTCGTTAAGAGAACTTCCCGCATACAAAATGTACGCACCTTCTTCCGCCTCAAAGCTTCCTTTTTCTTCATCATAGCGCGCAAACGCGGCTTCTTCCAGACAAACCTTGACTTTCTTTTCCACGCCTGGTTCCAAAAATACCTTTTCAAAACCTTTCAATTCTTTGACCGCGTTTTCTGCTTTTGGACATTCCTCCCCCAGATAGAACTGGACAACCTGGGCTCCTGCGTACTGACCTGTGTTTTTTATGTCGATGCAGGCTGTAAACGTTCTGCCGCCGTTTTCGTTTTTCACCCATTCCCCACAGAAATTACCATATTCAAACGTTGTGTAAGATAAACCGTGCCCGAAACAGTATTGTACCGGAACATGATATTTTTCATAGTAACGATATCCGACAAAGATTCCGTCTCCATAAGTCTGCGTCAGATGCGCGTTCATCCTCTTTTTTTCCTGTTCATCTAACGCTCTTCCCGGAAAATCCGAGAGGTTCAATGCACCGCAATCCGAAAGGGTTTTGGGAAACGTTTCCGCAAGCTTTCCCGACGGATTCACGATACCGAATATGGTTTGTGCAAGCGCCGTTCCACACTCCATCCCTGCGTATCCCATAAAAAGGACAGCCTTTGCAAGCGGCTCCCATGAGGTCATATCCACCGGACTTCCCGCAATCATCACAACCACCATATTCGGATTTACCGAAAGAAGCTGACGGATTAACTCGTCCTGACCATATGGAAGACTCATATTCTCTCTGTCACGCCCCTCTAAATCCTCCTCATGATTTAATCCTCCGATAAAAATAACGTCGTCAAACTGTGCCGCCAGTTCTAGCGCCTCGCTGCGAAGTTTTTCTGCACGTGCGCAAACTTTACTCCCGGATGCGCCATCCTTTCGTTCTTTGCCGTCGTTTAAACTGTTTTCCTGCCAGTTTTGTCCGTCCTTTTCCTTTTTCGGTACTTCATATCCTCTCGCAAATGTAATCTCACAGTTTCCTCCAAGAAGACATTTCAGTCCCAAAAGCGGCGATATTTCATATAGCGCTTTGATTTCCGCGCTTCCTCCGCCCGCCGCGTGTACTTTCATAGCATTGTCGCCGATAACAAGCAGTTTTTTCGTACGCTCTAAAACAAGCGGCAGTCTGTTACTGTCATTCTTTAATAAAACGACGGATTCCCTCGCCGCGTCCAAAATGATTTCCCGATGTTTTGCGGTATTAAAACTTCCCGCTTTGCGGTCTTTGTTTACGACAACCGTTCCCTGACCGTTTTCGTTAAACTCCACGTCAATCAGGCGGACCCGAAGCATCAGTCTTAAAATATTTCTTATTTTTTTATCAATCTCCGCCTCATCCACCTGTCCGTCCTGCACTGCGTCATACAGTGGATTTGCCATAAAATATTCGTCAAAATTTGCTTTGACGGACATCTCCACGTCCAGCGCACTCTGCGCAGCCTTTACCGTATCGTGAACGCCGCCCCAGTCTGATACAATCATACCGTCATACTTCCATTCCTTTCGCACAATACCGTCAAGAAGCGTCTGATTCTGACAGCAGTGTTCTCCTTCGTACAGATTATAAGCTCCCATCACGGAGCGCACATGCGCCTTGTTTACCGCCGCAAAAAAACCGGGAAGATAGATTTCATAAAGCGCGCGCTTTGACACCTCAATATTCACCCACCGTCTCTCGTACTCCTGATTATTGAGTGCAAAATGCTTAACGCACGCCGCCACGTCCGCCTGCTCGACGCCTTTAATAAAAGGAACGCACAATTCGCTGATTAAATATGGGTCCTCGCTGAAATATTCAAAATTCCTGCCGCAGACAGGCACGCGTTTGATATTAATACCAGGCGCAAGAATCACGTCCTTTCCCCGTCCTCTCGCTTCCTCACCCAATACCGTCCCCGCCTTTTCGCAAAGCGTTCTGTTCCATGTCATCGCGAGCGAACTGTTGCTTGGACAATACGATACATAATCATCCGTATCGCACGCCGGAGTCCACGACGCATTTTCAAATTCATGCCTCACCCCCATCGGACCGTCGGACATTTTAAGCGGCGGAAGTAAAAGCCGCTCTACTTCCCCTGTCCGAAATAAACCGCCGCCGTGAATCATATTTATCTTTTCGCGCAGCGTTAATTGCTGTAACAGATATGTTATCTTTTTTTCCGTTTCATCACCCATCGCAGACAGACCTCCTTCTTTTTGAAAACAGCCGCCATTCCGTAATATTCGGTATGGCGGCTGTTATTTACATTACATTGTTCTATTTTAGTTATCAATCAGCTTTCCTTCGTCATTCCAGCTGTAAAGCTTACGGATTTCCTTTCCCACAAGCTCTGCCGGATGCTCTGCTGCAAGCTTTCTCATAGCCTTGAAGTGAACCTGACGTCCCGCCGGCGACATATCCAGCAGGAATTCTTTGGCAAATGTACCGTCCTGAATATCAGAAAGAATCTTCTTCATCGCTTTCTTGGTATCCTCGGTAATAATCTTAGGACCTGTGATATAATCACCGTACTCTGCCGTATTGGAGATAGAATATCTCATGCCTTCAAATCCTGACTGATAAATCAAATCCACGATTAACTTCATCTCATGGATACACTCAAAGTACGCGTTTCTCGGGTCATATCCCGCCTCAGTCAGCGTCTCAAATCCTGCCTGCATTAATGCGCATACACCGCCGCAAAGCACTGCCTGCTCGCCGAACAGGTCTGTCTCTGTCTCTGTTCTGAACGTAGTCTCAAGAACGCCTGCTCTTGCTCCGCCGATTGCCAGCGCATATGCGAGCGCCTTATCAAGCGCCTTGCCTGTAGCGTCCTGATGAACGGCAACAAGACAAGGAACGCCCTTACCTGCCTGATATTCGCTTCTTACCGTATGTCCCGGTCCCTTTGGCGCAATCATCGTAACGTCAACATCCTTCGGCGGATTGATTGCCCCGAAATGAATATTAAAACCATGCGCAAACATTAACATATTGCCTGCTTCAAGGTTTGGCTCAATATCTTTCTTATACATATCAGCCTGCAGCTCGTCATTAATGAGAATCATAATGATGTCTGCCTTCTTTGCCGCCTCTGCGGCAGTATATACTTCAAAGCCCTGCTCTTCTGCTTTCTTCCATGATTTGCTGCCCTCGTAAAGTCCGATGATAACATGGCATCCTGACTCCTTAGCGTTGAGCGCATGTGCATGCCCCTGGCTTCCATAACCGATAACTGCAATTGTCTTACCTTCCAATTCCGACAAATTACAGTCTTCCTGGTAATAAATCTTTGCCATCTTTGTTCCTCCTAAATACTATGTAATAAATTATTTATTTTAAACTCGCAGCACCACGCGCAAGTCCGGTTACACCCGTTCTTGCCAGTTCTGTAATTTTAAAACCTTCCATCAGCTCTAAGAATGCCTTAATTTTATCCTGGCTTCCCGTGAGCTCTAACATAATCGAATTCGTGGACACATCGACAATCTTCGCCCTGTAAATATCAGCAATGGCAATCACGGCCTGTCTCTGTTCCATATTGGCTTCTACCTGCACAAGAATCAGTTCTCTCTGCACGGAAGCACCCTCAGGAAGTTCCACGATTTCCCGCACGTCCACAAGCTTCGCGAGCTGCTTTCGAATCTGCTCTAAAACTTCTTCGCTTCCGGAAGCAACGACTGTCATTCTTGAATAAGCCGGGTCATTGGTTACCCCCACCGTAAGACTGTCAATATTATATCCTCTCCTGCTGAATAATCCCGCCACACGGCTCAATACACCCGCCGAGTTATCTACAAGGATTGATAAGACCATATGTCTCATAACAAACCACCTTTCACCATATAACATAACAAAATGAAAACAAAATTTCCATAACATTGTATCAATTCTGGTTTCTTTTGTCAATGTATACCACCGGCATTATTTCAAATACTTGTCATACGCCTCCTGAAAACCTACGGAAGAACGGATGGTATCTTTCACGGAAATTGTCTCCCACAGCTTTTCATTATACTCCGCATAAAGCTTTGCCTCGTACGGCTCAAATATCTCATTAAATTTAGCAAGTTTATTTTCCTGAATCATACGTTCTTTGTTGGACGCCGTCTTCATCTTATCATATTCATTGATACACATCAGAATGTAGCATCCCGCATCTGTCTCTACCACATCGCTGATTTCGCCCGTAACCAGATTAAACGCCGCCTCTTCGAAATTCTCCGGCAGTTCTCCCCGCCTAAGCTCATACTCGTACTCATAAGCGTTGTTTTCCTTAATCAGCGCCGCAAAACTTTCCCCGTTATCCAGACGGCTCTTGACGCTCGCGGCAGCCTGCAGGCTGTCACAGCGGATATACTGAATCGTAATCACACGCGCCTCGTCTTCGCTGATTTCGGTATCCACCTCATATGTCAAATCGTCAAACAGCTTGTCCGCCATCAGCATGGAGCGGTACATATCCGCCACCGCCTGCTCGGTAATATTGAACTTTTTAATATCCTCTTTTTCTACCGCCGCCACATACTCCGCGGCAGCTTTGGAAATGTTCTGTTCCTCAAGATTACTCAGTACGATTCCGCGGCTTTGCGCCACCTGATTCATACATTTCACACGCGTCAGCCGCCCCCTTATCTGCTCTAATATATATTCTTCAAACGGCTTTCCGTCCATATTTTCATTCCAGATTTCAGAACCGAACAACTTCTCGTATTCACTGACCATATCGGAAAGATACGCCGCCACCTCCGTTTTCGTCGTCTGCGTCTGGTCTACTTTTATCAAGACATCCTTCTCGAAACCGGTGGAAATATAAATACTTTTATCATTCGCCGCCGTCTTCAAAAATACAATCACGCCAATCAGAAATACTACCAGAATTGCACCGATTATTTTTATTGCTTTCTTCATTGATATTCACCTATGCTTCCACAACAAAATATGTTCCGTCAGGAAGCCGAAACACTTCCAGTGCTTCCTCCAAATCCTCATCGGATAATTGTTCGGTATCCATCCCCATCTCATTTAGATATTCTCTGACTTCATTTATCGTTTCCAGCTCCTGCGCGAAACAATCCTCTAAAAATTCAATCGCTTCTTCCATCGTTTCCGCCACCGGTTTGGGAAATAATTTTCCCTGTTTCTCCAAAAATACCTTTGCGCATAAATTCGGTCTTTCCATTTTCTTTCACACTCCGTTTCTGTTATAGATTAAGAATATAATGTCCGAATTGTTTTTGCAACATTTGTTATCTGTTTTTTCGCATGTTTTTTTACGTCTTCCACCGCCGTCTCCATCACGAAGGAACGTTCTGCCTCATGAAACATCTCGATATCGTTGTAATTGTCACCAAATACAGCCGCTTCTTCCTTTTGTATCCCAAAATGCTCCAAAACGGCGCGGACGGCTTTTCCCTTGTTGACGCCCACGGCGTTAAAATCCAGATACAATTCTCCAGATACCGCAGCCTGCGTCTTTTTCGACCATTTTTCTAAAAAATATCTGCTTGAATGAGCGATTCCCGACAAATCACAGACGGAAATCTTAATAAATTCCTCCTTCACCTCGGAAAAATCCCTGATAATCGTTACGTTATTCTTCACAATATCGCGGATTCGATGGACATACGCCTCGCTTTTGGGCATCAGATACGACGTTTCTTCCCCCGACAGCAATATCTCGCAGTTTGGCACGGAATAAATATCTTTCATGATTGCGATTCCAAGTTCACGCTCCATCGCGCATTTCACCAACGTTTTGTCCTGATATTTCACAAGCGCGCCGTTCTCGCAGATATACACCAAATCCTGCTCCACTTCCCGAAACAGCCTTTTTAACGAGGTAATCTGCCTGCCGCTCGCGGGCGCGAACAGCACGCCCCGCTTCGTAACGTCGTTTAAGACACGGACTGTTTCCCCGTCAATCTCCTGCGCGCCGTTCTGAAGAATTGTTCCGTCTAAATCACTGGCAATAAACTTTATCATAAAATTCCCTTTTCCCTCAGCACCTTGCAGACTTTCCCTACAGGAAGCCCTACAACATTGTTATAATCACCTTCTATTTTTTCAACGTACGCCGCGAATTTCCCCTGGATACCGTACGCGCCTGCTTTATCCATAGGCTCGCCTGTCGCGATATACGCTTTAATATCCCTGTCGGTTAATTCATCCACATATACTTTCGTCTCCTCTGCAAATGTAATACGCTCCTCCATGCCGTCCTGCCGTATGCAAAGCGTTACGCCCGTAAACACACTGTGGCATCTTCCAGAAATGCTTTGAAGCATTTTCGCCGCATCCTCTTTGTCTTCCGGCTTTCCAAGAATCCGATTGTCCACGGAAACGACTGTGTCCGCCCCGATAACGACAACATCGCCTGCCGTCCCTGAAAATACATCCAATGCTTTATGCCTTGACAGCTCGCCAACCACGTCTTTTGGCAGGGCGCTTGTAACAACTTCCTCAATGCCGCTTACCACAACCTCAAAATCAATTCCCACCTGGGTAAGAAGTTCTTTTCGCCTTGGTGAACCCGATGCCAATATGATTTTCATGACCATTCTCCTATCCGATAAAAAAGGATGCCTGCGACATCCTTTTTTTATTTCATGTATATCAATACATTCTTTATTATATTATCTCTTTTACAGGGACACGTCAACTGAAACTATAGAGTTCCTGTATTCCAAAAAACCTGTGAATTGTATAATTAATTAAATATAGATAAGATAAACTACTATTTTTCATTTTATTCTTTTTACATTTACTTTCATCAGTATTAAGATTGGGGTGACTCAATCTGCCAGTTTTCATCCAAAACAACCCAGCTAAATGAACGGTTTGTATAATCCGGACTGTACCATGCCAATCGTGACGGTACCGGTACGTCAACATCATACCCTAATCTTCTGTACTCTATGGAAATAGAAATTTTCCTAATTTTATATGTCTTTGTATCAAATTCAACCACAATCTTTCCTTCCGGGTCAATAACATTTTTATTTTTCAAACCTATCTCATCCATAATCTTCTGCGTATTTAAAATCAAACTGCCATAGTCTTTTTCTTCCCTGTATATGACATCGAAATCCTCATCCTTTTCTTCCTGTCCGCCATATGCTGTAAGTTCTTCAAAATTCAAATTCTCAACATACTCCCTTATTTTTTCAATATAATCCTTATTTTTTTTAATAATATTTGTTTTCTTTTCAAGAACTTCGCTAAAGTCTGGAATCCGCATCATTTCTTTTCCTAACAGAGAACCTGCAAAAGTAAATGCACACATAAATACAGTCAAAACAAGTAATATGACCGTCATTCCCCTGTTTTCTGTCTTACCCTGCTTTTCTTTTTTCTTTCTTAGTATCATCTTTATTTCAGGACAAATGTCTTTTATGACGACAGCAAGAAGCATGACTGCCAACGGCATGCACATCCCTGTAACCACACAAAAAACTCCTATTCCTCCATACATTCCTGAAAAATATCGCCTATTCACGCAGGAAGCTAACGGAAACGCCATAATGATTCCGGCAGACTGTGTCAAAATAATATCCAATTTAATCAACGCCTGTTCCAAGTCCGAATATTCCCATTTACTGTATCTTTCTATCAACCTTTTTACGAAAAAATATTCATAAACAACAAAAAAAACATTTAATAAAAATAAAAGTATTATCAGATGGAACTCAATTTCTAAAATAAGCCATGTCTGTATAAATTCAAACAACACACATAAAACATTTGTAATTAAAAATGTAATTATTGTACCAATTAGAATAAATCCCTCTTTTTTTGATATTCTCTGCATACAATATGCCTCTTTTCTACTTTGTAATATATAGAAAATTTGTTCTCATAGAAAAAACTTCTAAATATTTCTCATAATCCACATAAAACTTTCGTCCCCATGAAGAAATTCTGAGCATGCATTTATGTTTTAAAAGCTTGGCAACTTCATCACTATATTCAATAATACCTGTAGCCGTCATATAATGACTCTCTATTGGTTTTTCCTCAGTCAATACATAACCCTTTTTCTCGTTCCATATATATGTATCTAATCCTGCCTTGTTATCATATGAAAACACAACAGGTATATCCTGCAAAAGCATTTCTTTCATCATTTCCTTTACTTTATATTTTTCGTCTGAAAAACAAGCTTCCCATTCCGCTTTGATCGGGATGCCTTCATCCTGTGCAAATTCCATAAATCCACTATCCAACGAGCCTGATAAATACTCACCCGGAACTCCCTTTAAAAACATATTTATTTTAAAATAATCCGATATAAATGTAACAAAAGAAATATATGTATCATAATCATTGTTTTTAAATGAAAAAGTACTGCTGTCCTCAAAATCGGGAATTTCTATCTGCTTTCCTGCCGCCATATAAAACAGCGTATCTGCCGCCGCGATAATCCCGCATCCGTAATCATCCATATCTTGTCCCGTTCTCGTTCCATTACAGAAAATTTTACTATCCCCGAACGTATTATATATTCCGAACCACCTTTGGTTTCCCCCGTAAGATGTATAGGAATTATGGTTATCTGATACCGCCCAGTCATAGTCATTTCTCCGTTCATAATCTACCGAAAAGAAATCATTCTTCAGACTGATTTCCCTGATATCCACCTTCAGTGGATTCGGGTCCGCGAAATGATACTCTGACGCAAATCTCCCGTTATAAAAATCCAGAATCCCGTCACCGTCCGTATCCACCCTCCTCGGATGCGAATGAATCGGCAGTATCTGCGTGTTTGCCATCACATGCCTTATATACTCCTCATAAATGTTACTCGGCACCCCATGCTGTGTCACGTCCTTCTTAAACCGCTCCAGCCCCACAACCACATACGAATCCTCACTGTAATTCTCCACACAGTATAATAGCGTCGGCAGCGTAATGCTCCCGTCACAGTTCCATATCAGAAGCTTTGTATTCACTTCTTCCCAGTCCGTCAGCCCGTCCCTGTCCGAATCGCAGCCGCCTGTACTGCTTAATGGAGCCTCCAGTATGATTGTCCGGTAGCCTGTCGCCGTGATTCCTTTAAACACTGTCTGCGGCTTTCCTGCCAGAAACTCTTCAATCCTGTTCCTGTAGAATTCCAGAATCTCCGTCTCCCAGTATGGATTTGACATCGAGAAAAACCTTCCCCCTGTCTTTTCCACAAAACTACGCAGTTCACCCGTATAGATCATATACGGACTTGTGCTGTCATGAAGCTCCGAATAACAGATTCCCCTCTCCGCCATCTCTGCAAGACTCTCCCTAAAGTGGTAAAACCCGATATTTGTTATGCCTGCCGGGATATACATGACAAGCTTCACGCTGTCCTGCCTGAAACCTATGTCATCACTTAACACCATGTCAAGCGCCGAACGGTAAAATGTCTCCTCAGTAATCCTGCGGGGCATATAACAGGCATATTCTGAATACTCTTCACTATTATCATACCAGTATGCCTGATTCTTTCCTGCCTGCGTATATGTCCCGTCCAGACGTTCTTCCAGTACGCACATCCTGACATCCTCGTATTCCTGTTCTAAATTCCAGAAATCATACCATGCAATTACATTTGAATTGTCAATAAACATGCTGTCGCTTCCCTCCGTCTGGAGGATATACACCAGATCAACAGGACAGTCATTTTTCACTGCCTCCACGGTCTCTTCCGCTTCCCCGCCGTCCACGGAAAATGCTGACGGTACAGCAGCGCTTCTCATTTTCATATCCGTCCGGCTGTCTCTTTGGGAAAATAGAGCCTGCGCTTCTTCAAGGAACCGTTCCAGACGCTCTCCCGCTTCCTCATCCCTGTTGCTTACGGATTCAAGCCATTGTTCTTCATCCGTCATGAAGGTTCCCTGCTCCGGTTCAGCCGCATCATTCATATCATACGGTATATTCCATTCATCTTCTGCCACATACGCCGCGCCTTCCGCACCCAGAAGCCCCGATTCCTCCGCCAGTCCGTAAATCCACTTCTCCATGTCCATCAGGCAGAATATGCCGTCCTTATCAGCGTCCGCGTACACAAGCCCTTTTTCCTCATCATGGAATGTCTCTACCGGAAGCAGCATGTTGATATTTTCATCAAACCGGAATACGTTTAATCTTCTGATTCCGTGGAGTTCGGTCGTTTCCTCCCCGAATAAATCCAGCTCGTTTTCACGGATTTCCTCACTGGCATGATAGGTCACGCGCACCGTTTCAAGGCTCATGTCATCATTATACCCGATAAAAAGCGGACTGCCAACCGCCGCCTCACAGTCAAAGACCGTGTTATACGACGTTCCGTCCACAGTTACGTTATGTTCCGCCACGCCCGACGCATGAAAGGACAGGCTGACCTGATAGGAGTTTCCTGCTGCTTCGTTCACGTCCTTTAATACGGCGCTGTCCGCTCCTATTTCCTGCGGTATGCAGAACTGACTGTCCGGAGTCCCGTTCGTTGCGGGATTTAGCGGATTCAGTCCCAGTTTCACTTCATCGCCGTCGCTGATTCCGTCTCCGTCCGTATCGGCATTTAACGGGTCTGTCCCATATATTTCAATCTCTTCTTTGTCTTCCAGACCGTCATAATCCGTGTCTTTTGTAAGGGGATTCGTTCCAAGAAGATATTCTTCCATGTTTGTCAGCCCGTCGCCGTCTTCGTCGGATTCACCGTCCAAAATTCCATCCCCATTGCTGTCCGCAAGAACAGGGCTTGTTCCAAGAAAAAGCACTTCATAACCGTCCGGCAGTCCGTCTCCGTCGCTGTCGGCGTTTTCAGGACTGCTCCCGGACAGGTATTTTTCGTATACGTCAGGAAGACCGTCACCGTCCGTGTCGGCCGTGTCTTCCCAGTTGATAACCTCCTCCGGTTTCGGTTCCGGTTCAATGCCCGGTTTTGTATAGTCCTCTACGCCATAGACTGTACAGTCCCAAATTTTTGGCGCTTCCCCTGTCTTTGTTCCCATAAATCCCACGACATGCTCCCCGCCTGCGGGGATTTCGTTCTGCCATGACGTATGGCTTACCAAGTATGTGCCGTCTTCGTTTACTGTAAGCTCCCCGTTCCACAGGTTATTAATTACAAAATTTCCGCTAAATGTCATGCTCCAGCCGGAAACCGCGCTGTCGGAATGGTTACGGATGTGCAGTTCTCCCTGAAACCCTTCTTCCCATTCGCCTGTTATGACAAGCTCTGTCCCAGCCGCGTCCTGCACGTTCTCTGTTACAGTACAGAGTGATATGTCCAAAGGAACAGAAAGGTTTTCTCCCTCCAGCGTATAGCCGAAGGTTACAAACTGCCCCGGCTCTATGACGCTGTTCCAGCCTGCGTTTTTCACAGTAATGTTCCCGTCTTTTTCATCTGCCACTGCCGATAATACCGCGTTCCACAGTCCTGTCACGGTTCCCGGTGTTTCAATGGATACCGCCCAGTTTCTGATAGATGTTTCGCCAGTGTTTTTGAGTCTGATTTCAACCGTTTGATGGTTTTCCCACTCTGATTTGACTGTATAGATAATTTCATAGTTTTCATGGTTATATGCCCGTTCGACTGCACTGTCAGTCTGTCCGGCTGTACCGTCGGACCATTCGGCTGTATTGTCGGACCATTCGGCTGTATTGTCGGACCATTCGGCTGTATTGTCGGACACTTCATTGGTTTGCTCCTGCACAATATCCGCATCTGACATAACATTTCCCGCCGCCAGCGCCGTATCAAATGACGACACCATAATCACTGCCGCAAGTACAATACTTACTACCCTTTTCACCATATGCCTGTTCCTCTTTGTTACTTTCATGTGTTTTTTCCTCTGCTTTCCTAAAATTTATCCTTCAAACAACAAATCCGGCCAACAAAAAACGCAGGTATATTACAGTTCCATCTGTAATATACCTGCGTGAAACAGTTTCACATGCTTACCCTCATATTGACATAACAGAAGTATTGTTTGTTTAATTATTTCCACAATACCATAAACAGTATTTATTGTCAATTCGTGTCAAAAATATTTTTCATTAGTCATTCCTTTTTTAGAGAATTTTCCCGTATGCTTCACCAAAGACAAAATTTTCCCGGCTCATTATGCCAGTAAAAGCACTTTACTGCTCCTCATCGACAGCCACCTGTATTCCCCTTGTCTTCACCGGATTGGAGAACACAATCTGCGTGTAGGTTCTTCCAAATTTCTGAAGTTTCCCGATAAAATTATCCAAATCGTCCGTACTCGGGAAGACAACTTTTAACAGCATGGAATAATTCCCCGTGATACAGTTACATTCAATAACATTCGGGCAGGCTTCCACAAACGTATAAAATTCCGGCTTCTGAATGGGCGCCAGTTCCAGATTGATAAACGCCGTGATATGATACCCCAGTTTCACTTCGTTAATCTTTGCCACATAACCGGTAATAATTTCTTCTTTCTCCAGACGCTCGATTCGTGCCGAAACTGCCGGCGACGACAGATATACCTGCTCCGCAAGCGCCTTGAGCGGCATTCTTGCATTCTTCTGTAATAATGTAATAATTTTCCTGTCGATATTATCCATTCTGGTATCCTCCGCATTGTATTTCCTATCAGATAAAAAAAGACAATTCCGGTACGCTTCCGAAAATTGTCCTCTTTGACTTAACTTTCTTAACTTCTTTCTGCATTATAAATGATTTTCTTAAAAAAATCAACCATTTTTGTAATTTTTTTCTTGCCGTGAAGAAATTTCATGACAATTTGATTGAACTATCAATGTGGCTGTGATATGATATCAGGAATATAAACCTAAATTTAGGAGGCTATGTTATGACCCGTCAGGAACAGAGAATGGTCAGAGAATTGCGTGGAACAATTAACCGGGATTTGAAAGCTATTTCAAAATCCTATGGATTCAAAGTGGTCTCCGAATGTGCATATAAGGTAATTGACGGCTTTTTATACGAAGTATATATCTCAGCACCTCCGATAAAGTGTGGTACAGCAATCAGCGTAAAGATTTCAGTAAAACCCTGCGCGATAGATGACATCTTTTGGAACGTGTATGATATGCAGGAAATAGCACGTAAGAAACCTCTTAGTTTTCACATAACCGCGGCTCATGCACCTTATCCACACACCATTAAAGAAATTGAGGTACATGTCGAATCAATAGCAGAAGCTGGCACAGCTTTAAATGAGGCTCTTCACTTGTCAGACGCTATTATTAACCAGTACCACAGATGTTGTGCAACAATTGCTGGCTTTAAGGCAGAGATAGCCGATGCGGAAAGTCCGACCGATAGGTTAAATATGGTCCTGTGCGAAATTGTGGAAGAAAATTATCAGAATGCTTTGCTGCTTGCAGAAAAAGAATTGGAAATAGACCGACATGCTTTGTTTGTTAAAGTAACTGACCAAGGACTAAAAGGTATCTATGAGTATATAAAAGAATTTTGCGAGAACAAGATTATGTCAATCCCCTAATAGTTACTCCAAAATAAACCGAACAATCCACCAAAACTGGTACTTGCAAAAGACTCCCTATTCTGTTAGAGTGAAAGTATCAAAAACCAAAGGAGAGAACTATGGGTAAAAAAGACAACGAGCCGCTTATCCCGGATGATTTTGACACCACCGTCACACTCACACTGGATAATGACGAAGAACTGGAATGTGCCGTTATTTCGATTTTTGAGGCAGATAACAAACGTTATATCGCACTTCTTCCGCTGGAAGGAGACGACGCCGAGAACGGTGAAGTATATCTGTACCGCTATAACGAGACGGCAGACGGTCAGCCTGACCTTGCGAACATCGAGACCGACGAGGAATTTGAAATTGTTTCCGACGCGTTCGATGAGCTGTTAGACGAAGCCGAATATCAGGAATTACTTGGGGATGACGAGGATTAATCGTCATCCCTTATTTCATTGATAAAACGCGAGAGTTCCATTTCTTTATTAAAACGGTTCTTTACATACGAAAGATGCAGATGCGTTTTCGCTCTCGTCATTGCCACATAAAACATCCGCCGTTCCTCCTCAATTTCATTATCGAGAACGGCTTTTTTATATGGCACTATCCCTTCGTTTACATCAATGACAAAGACCGTCTCATACTCCAGTCCCTTCGCACAGTGCATCGTCACGATATTAACGGCGTCCTCGCCGTTTCCCCTGCCGCCCCGCTTTTTATTTTCTTCAATCAGCGCCTGCTCATAGCGCTCAATATGCAAAAACCACTGAGCGAACGTATCAAACTCCCTCGCCGCCTCCTGAAGCTCGCCCAGCACGTCAAACAGTTCCTCAGACTGTATGCCCGTTTCCAGCGCGTATTCATTTAAAAAGTCGTCATAACCGACGCCTCTGCGGATATAATTGATAGCGCCGTAAGGATTTAATCCGGAAATCATATGTAAATCCTCTTCCAGCCTGTCAATCCGCTCAAGCATCCACGCACGGCTGTTTTGGTACTCCGCCCGAATCTCGTCAAAATTAACAACAGGGCTTGTCAGCACGTCGCGGCTGATATAACGCTTCGGCTTATTCATAATCTGTAAAAATACGCTGCGCTCCCGGTTTCCAAGCGCCATATTTATATATGCGATAATATTTTTTGCAATCCAGTGGCTGTAAATGCTTGGAATCTTATCGCGCGTGCGAAACGGAATTGCGCTCTCCATCAGCTTTCCCAAAAGAAACCGTCCGCCTTCGTTTGTGCGCGTCAAAACCGCCATTTCACGATAAGGCATCCCGTCTTGCGCATAAGCGCGTATCTGCCTGATAATATCCATCGCTTCCTCGAACACGTCGGGATATTCTTTTATCTGTACCGGCTCAAAAGCGGCGCTCTCTGCCCGGATATCTTTTGAAAACCTGTTTTTATTGTGATTAATCAGACGCAGCGCATCTTTTACAATATTTTTCTGACAGCGGTAATTGACATCAAGCGTAATGACCCTGGCATTTTCATAATCCTTTGTAAAATTAAGCATGATATCCGGTCTTGCCCCGCGGAATCCGTAAATGCTCTGGTCGTCGTCTCCCACGACAAACAGATTATCACGCGGTTTCGCAAGCAGCTTTATGACCTGATACTGCATACGGTTGATGTCTTGAAACTCGTCAATCAGAATATACTGATATTTATTCTGCCACGCCTTTAAAATATCTTCCCGCTGACTGAGCAGTTCGTAACAGTATAAAATCATATCGTCAAAATCAATTTTTCTGCTGTTCTTTAACGCGTTGTCATACTGTTCGTAGATTTCATGAAAAACTTCTTTTCCGCAGCTGACCGGATAATACGTTTCCAGTTTTAGCATATCGCCTTTTACACGACTGATTTCCGCAAGAAGACCTGCCATCAGTTCTTTTTCGTTCTCACATTCCAGCTCCATACGGGATATGATTCTTTTTAGCAGCGTAAACTGCTCTTCTTCGCTGATAATGTTTTTTGCGTCGTAATTGTACGCGTGCTTTAAAATCGTAAAATATATGCCGTGAAATGTTCCGAAGCTCGTGGGAATCCCCTGCCGTTTCATTTTTTGAAAAAAACGCTCTTTCATTTCGTTTGCTGCTGCCCTGGTAAATGTGATGACAAGAATGTTGGACGGAGGAACATGACATGTTTCGATGAGCGTTCTGACGCGCTCGGTGACGACTGCCGTTTTGCCGCTTCCGGGACCGGCAAGAATAAGCGCCGGTCCCTCAAAGTGACTGATTGCAGCCAGTTGTGACTGATTATAATCCATTTATGATAAAACTTCCTTTTCCAATAGTGCAATGCCTGTTCTGATTCTTGCTAAAGACTCCTCTTTTCCAAGAATTTCCATGATTTCAAACGCGCCGCCCGGCGTCATCTGTTTACCGGATACGGCTGTACGAAGCGGCCACAGAACCGTACCGTTCTTCATTCCTTTTGACGCTACAAATTCCATCACGGTATTGTGAATGCTTTCCTGAGAAAAATCATCCGGATTTTCCAGCAGCAAAAGCAGTTCCTTTAACACATTCAGGGAAATCGCCGAATCCGTCTTCATTTTCTTATGGGTATACATCGCCGGGTCATACTCCGGCAGTTCCTCAAAGAAATCGATATGCTCCCTGATATCCGGGAAAATCTCGATTCTTGTCTTGACAAGGTCGGCTATCTTTTTCAAATCAAGCGGTTTTGAAATCACGTCTTTGATATACGGCATGGCAAGCTCATAAAATTTTTCATTGTCCATTGCCTTAATATACTCGCCGTTCATCCATTTTAATTTTCCCATGTCAAATACGGCAGGTGATTTTCCGATTCTCTTGTAGTCAAACTCCTTCACAAGCTCCTCCAGTGAAAAGATTTCCTGGTTGGAATCAGGACTCCAGCCGCACAGTGCGATATAATTGACAACCGCCTCCGATACAAACCCCCTAAATTAAATTCGGCTCCATGCTGTATGACAGTTTCATCCAATGACGACAAC
>CAJTZH010000034.1 GCA_910584325.1 uncultured Lachnospiraceae bacterium
GCACACGCATGAACCGCATTTTCAAGAATATTGGCAAATACCATACAGATATCCGTCTCATCAAACGGCACTTCTTTTGGCAAATTAATTTTTGACTGTATTTTACATCCTGCATTTTTTGCATTCTCTATATATGCTGACAGCAGCGCATTAACAGCGGCGTTCTCACAATAGCTTTCGTATTCCGCATCTAAAAGCTGTCCACTGAGCGTTTCAAGATACTCCAGAATACTCTGTGCATCCTCCTTCTTTGCCAATCTCTCCAAGATGGCAAGATGATGCCTTGTATCATGACGATAGATCCTGTTCAATTCGTTTTTCTGGCATACTTTCTCATATTCTCTTTTCTGCCGCTCCATTTGTACAAACAGTTGCCGCTCAGTCTGCTTCATGCGCTCCACTTCTACTGATGACGTAAACATTTTCACCAAAATAAAGAAAATGGAAGTTGTCGCCGCCAACAACAATATATCCCCCATTACGCCGATTGGAATGGTCTCATAATAAGAAAACAGCAAAAAAATAGTTATAAGCGGTATACTTAAAAACAACCAGCCTGTTTGTTTTTCGGTCACATAACTTTCAAATGGTTTCCTTAAAAATTGATAAACGACAACTATACAGAGTACGGCACAAACTAATAGCACCAAAAGAATTACCGCATCTCTTTTACCGTTTAACGGGGGAATCACTCCTTTGAAAAGCAGACTTCTTACTGTTTTCAGCGTAAAAACCGCCCACCATCCAATACCGTATGCTGCAGCCGTCTGGAAAAAACTGCGCTCAGACAGCAGATATATCCCCGTTGATACCGGCAGATATACGGTAACCGGTATCATCGTCAGTAAAAACATAAGTTCCTTCCCTGACAAAATGAGCGCCGTCTGCATTGCCGCCAAAATAAGTATAATAACGAACGTTGTCAATAACCGTTGCATTTTCGAAACTCTTATCTTTGATAATCCAATGCATATTATTATATATGTAGACAAAACAATTATCTCTGTTAGAATTTTTTCCGTATCTAAAACCGATGGCATATAAGCCGCCCCTTTCATCTAAAATGTCTTTACTCCGATAATGGCATATTGTATCATATCGTTCATCCATTATCAACCAGACGGTCATATTTTTCTATTTGAGACTTTCACCCGTTAGAGTGCGCCCATGAGGCACAAATTAAAAAAAGCCGCTGTCCCATATAAAACAGCAGCTCTTTTTCTTTTATTTGTCCGCAAGATACTGATTAATCTGTTCAATCAATGCCTCACCGTCCATTCCGTGAACCATTGCCGCTTCCTCCAATGTCTCTCCCTGTGCGGAAGGACATCCGACGCAATGCATTCCCGCGTCCATAAGAATTGGAATGATTCCCGTATCAACCTGAATCATTTCCGCGATTGTCATATCTTTATTTACTGTTGCCACGCTAAATACCTCCTAATATGCTTTTTGCAATGTCATTATAATATAGTTTACAAAATTTTACAATATATTCATTACTACGGATGTCAAAACGTTTTTATGTTTCTGAATTGTTCGTCATATTTTTAACTTTTCGTATAAATTTAACAAATTTTGTTAAAAAACAGCGATTGTACTTCAAAAAATCCACAAGGTCATATTGACTTGTATACACACTTAAACTATAATGAGTATACAGAATTAAAGCGCTGGATACCATATTTACAGTGCATAATTATTATATTATTTAATAGGAGGTCATTTACAAAATGAGAGAAGAATGGAATGGTTTTGTAGGTGGTAAATGGGAATCAGAAATCGACGTCAGGGATTTCATCCAGAAGAACTATACACCATATGATGGAGATGAGGCATTCCTTTGCGGACCTACAGCTAACACAACAGCTTTATGGGATCAGGTAATGGAATTAACCAAGATTGAACGTGATGACGAGCATAAGGGTGTTCTTGATATGGATACCAAGATTGTTTCAACAATCACCTCACACGGTCCTGGATATCTTGATAAGGATAAGGAGACTATCGTAGGTTTCCAGACAGATAAGCCTTTCAAGCGTTCTATGCAGGTTTACGGTGGTCTTAACATGGCTAAGGCTGCTTTGACAACAAACGGCTATTCCATGGACCCTGAAGTTGAAGACTTCTTCAAAAAACACAGAAAGACTCATAACGACGGTGTATTTGATGTTTACACACCGGAAATGAGACTTTGCCGTACCAATCACATTATTACAGGTCTCCCTGATGCTTACGGACGCGGACGTATCATCGGCGACTACAGAAGAGTTGCTCTTTACGGTATTGACAAATTAATTGAGGATAAGGAATATCAGAAGTCTATTACAGAAGGCGAAATGACCGACCATGTAATCAGACTCCGTGAAGAATTATCCGAGCAGATTAAGGCTCTTAAGGAAATGAAAGTTATGGCTGAATCTTATGGCTGTGACATTTCCAAACCGTCTACAAACGTACAGGAAGCAATTCAGGCAACTTATTTTGGTTATCTTGCCGCAGTTAAGGAACAAAACGGTGCAGCGATGTCACTTGGCCGTACCTCTACTTTCCTTGATATCTATGCTGAAAGAGATATTGCAGCCGGCAGATTTACAGAAGACCAGATTCAGGAATTTGTTGACCACTTTGTTATGAAACTGAGATTAGTTAAGTTTGCGCGTACACCGGAATACAATGCATTATTTGCCGGCGACCCGACATGGGTAACAGAGTCTATCGGCGGTATCGGTATTGACGGCAGACATATGGTAACAAAGATGTCCTTCCGTTTCCTGAACACGCTCAATAACTTAGGTACAGCACCAGAACCAAACATGACCGTTCTCTGGTCTACAAAGCTTCCAATGGCTTGGAAGAGATTCTGTGCTAAGATGTCCATTAAAACCTCATCATTCCAGTATGAGAATGATGACTTAATGAGAATAACACATGGTGACGATTACGCAATTGCATGTTGTGTATCTTCCATGAGAGTTGGTAAAGAAATGCAGTTCTTCGGAGCGAGAGCAAATCTTGCCAAGTGTTTACTGTATGCTATTAACGGTGGTGTTGATGAGTGTACCGGCGTACAGGTTGGTCCTAAGTACAGACCGGTTGTAGGCGATGTCCTTGATTACAATGATGTAATGGCTAAGTATACCGATATGATGGAATGGTTAGCAGGCGCTTATGTAAACACGCTTAACGTAATCCACTATATGCACGACAAGTACTGCTATGAGCGCTCACAGATGGCTCTCCATGACAGAGATGTCAAGAGATACTTCGCTACCGGTGTTGCAGGACTTTCCGTAGTTGCTGACTCTTTAGCCGCAATTAAGTACGCTAAAGTAACTGTAAAGAGAAGCGACGTTGAAATTACCAAAAAGGTTAAAAACCCACAGACAGCTAAGGCTGAAATTAAGGTAATCGGAGTTGCCAAGAATGTTGTTACCGGATTTGATATTGAAGGTGATTTCCCTAAGTACGGCAATAATGACGACAGAGTTGACAACATTGCAGTAGATATTGTTAAGAAGTTTATGGCTATGATTAGAAAGCATCATACCTACAGAGACGGTGTTGCTACAACATCTATCCTGACAATTACTTCTAACGTAACTTACGGCAAGAATACCGGTTCTACACCAGACGGACGTATTGCAGGACAGCCGTTTGCACCGGGTGCTAACCCAATGCACGGTCGTGACAAGAATGGCGCTGTTGCATCTCTTGCTTCCGTTGCGAAATTGCCGTTTAACGAGGCACAGGACGGTATTTCCAACACATTTACCATTATTCCAAACGCTCTTGGCAAGGATGATTTGGTAGTCGGCGATTTATCAGATATTCTTAATAATTAATGGAGCATAAGATTATGGCAGATAACAAACAAAAACCAGAAGGCAATTTGCCATTAGACGAAAAAATTGATGACCTTATTAATATGCTTGACAATTTTACTGAAAACGGCGGCGGTCACATGAACGTTGCCGTGGACAGTGAACAATCCAATATGAAAACTGTCGAAACCACAAACAGCAACAGCTGTAATAAAAACATGGCTTGTATGGTTCCAACAATGCATGTCGGTATCGACGATGAAGAATGAGGAACAGCAACATTTATTATTTTAGGAGGAAAATGAAATGGCAGAAATTAATGCAAATCAGATTGACAACTTAGTTTCCATGTTAGACGGATATGCTACAAAAGGTGGTCATCACCTTAACGTAAATGTTTTAAACAGAGATACTCTGTTAGACGCTCAGGAGCATCCTGAGAAATATCCGCAGCTGACAATCCGTGTTTCGGGATATGCCGTAAACTTTGTTAAGTTGACAAAAGAACAGCAGAATGATGTTATTTCACGTACATTCCATCAGGCAATGTAATTCGTGAGCCACATTCTATAATGTGATTATAACCCCAGGGATTTTAATTTTCTTTCCTTGGGGTTATTTTTCAATAGTATTCCAAATGCGATTGAAGCCCTCTGCGGCTTTCAGTACAATTTTTCAAGTAAGAGGTATCTAATATGAACGGTAGAATTCATTCTATTGAAACATGCGGTACAGTCGATGGTCCGGGCATCCGGTTTGTCATATTTGTCCAGGGATGTCCGATGAGATGTCTCTATTGTCACAATCCTGACACATGGCCGATGGACGGCGGAACAGAACGAACCTGCGATGATTTACTGCAGCAATATAAAAACAATTCCGAATTTTATACAACCGGAGGAATTACCGTTACCGGCGGCGAACCCTTAATGCAGATAGATTTTCTTCTGGAGCTTTTTACCAAAGCAAAGGCAATGAAGATTCACACCTGCATTGATACTTCCGGTATCACTTACAAACCGGGTAATACAGAATATAACGAAAAACTGGACAAGGTACTTGACTTAACAGACCTTGTTATGCTCGATATCAAACATATCGACCCAGAGCAGCATAAAATATTATGCTCACAGCCAAATGAAGGCATTTTAGCCTTTGCAAAACACCTGGAGGAGAAAAATATTGACGTCTGGATTCGCCATGTTGTAGTGCCAAACTACACCTATAATGAAGAATATCTTCACCGACTGGGACTGTTTCTCGGAACGTTAAAGAATATAAAGGCATTAGACGTACTTCCTTATCACACAATGGGAGAAGTAAAGTATCAGAATCTCGGCATGGATTATCCACTAAGAGGAATCGCGCCTCTTGAGAAAGACGATGCCATTAAAGCAAGGGATATTATTCTTGCCGGCATGAAAGAAGCCAGAAAAAATGAAAAGAATTAAAGAAATGATTGTATTATTGTATTGATTAGAATATAATTAAGTGTATCATATCTTTGTCTCATAAAACACAAAGATTAATTGTATTACACAAATAGGAGGATATATTATGGCATACGTTATTAATGATGAATGTGTTAATTGCGGCGCTTGTGCTGCTGCCTGCCCTGTTGAGGCTATTAGCGAAGGAGACAGTAAGATGGAAATTAACCCGGAAATCTGCATTGAATGCGGTTCCTGCGCTGCTGTCTGTCCTGTAGGCGCACCTAATCCACAGTAGATAATGTATTAAAATTTACATCATACTGTTATAAACAATGCAAAAGCTGTGTGTAGTCCATTTACACACAGCTTTTTGTATTTACAAATATTTAAAATCAATCGATTTCCCGCTCAATTCTCCTTCTCTCCAGATTACCGAACTTCGTATATTTCGGAATCCATGCTAACCGTACCGTTCCGATTGGACCGTTTCTTTGCTTGGCAATAATAATTTCTGAAATATCGCGTTTTTCAGCCTCAATATCCCTATTGTAATAATCCTCTCTGTAAATAAACATAACCACATCCGCATCCTGCTCAATTGCTCCCGACTCACGCAAGTCAGACATAATAGGTCGTTTATCGTCCCGCTTTTCAACGGCACGACTGAGCTGCGAAAGCGCCACAACCGGTACGCTCAGCTCACGCGCAAGCGATTTCAGGGCACGGGATATATCCGAAATCTCCTGTTGTCTGGAATCTGTCTTGCTATTTCCTGTCATTAACTGCAAATAATCAATAATAATCAATCCAAGATTATGCTCCAGCTTAAATTTCCTGCATTTAGAACGAAGTTCACCGATGGAAATAGCCGGCGTATCATCAATTATCAACGAAGAGCGTCCGATAACTTCCGCTCCCTCAACCAGCTTGCTCCACTGCCCGTCGGAAATATCGCCGGTACGAATATTCTGCGCTTCAACGCCGGATTCCAGAGAAAGCAGACGATTCACCAACTGGACCTTACTCATTTCCAACGAAAAAATAGCCGTCGTTACATGCTTTGCCACTGCCACATGTTGGGCAATATTTAAGACAAACGCCGTCTTTCCCATAGACGGACGCGCTGCAATCAAAATCAGGTCTGATGGCTGCAGACCTGATAATTTATAATCTAAATCCGTAAAACCGGTTGGAATTCCCGTAATATTACCCTTATTCTGATAAGCCCGTGAAATTCCCTTTAATGCATCCAACGCCACGGACTTAATTGGAACAAATTCGCCGGAACCCCGGTTCTGTACGAGGTTAAACACCTTTTTTTCCGTATCAGCAAGAATATCTTCGACACTATCCTTACCCAGATAACATTCTCTGCTGATTTCCTCCGCAGCCGCGATGACCCTGCGCAGTATGGCTTTATCGCGAACAATCCCCGCGTAATAACGAATATTTGCCGATGTCGGAACCGCCATTACCAAATCCTTAATAACATTCAGCCCGCCCACTGCTTCGGGTACCCCTTTTTCGCTAAGCTTTTCCTGTAGCGTAACAACGTCTACGGGCTTTCCCTCATTCATCAACTCAATCATAGCGTCGAACATTACGCCGTATTGATTATAATAAAAATCCTCCGCTGTAAGAAGTTCCGACGCTGCCGTTATTGCATCCATATCCATAATCATAGAACCAATAACCGATTTCTCCGCTTCTATATTATTCGGCGAACTCTTAATGATTTCCTCATCCATAATATACCTACAATTACATTTCGTTAACAGTAACTTTCAACTTCGCCGTAACCTCTCTGTGCAATTTCACAGTGACAATATGCGTTCCCGGCGTTTTAATTGGTTCATCCAGTACAATTTTTTTCTTATCAATCTCCAGACTCAACTGTTTTTTCGCTTCTTCAGCAATTTCTTTGCTAGAAACGGAACCAAACGTCCTACCGCCTTCACCGGTTTTAATGCCAACCTTCACCGTCATGCCCTCTATCTTTGCTGCAAGCGCTTTTGCCGCGTCAAGCTGTTCTTTGGCAATTTTATCTTCATTTGCTTTTTGCAATTTCAAATCATTGAGATTCTTGCTGGTCGCTTCAATACCCAGTTTTTTAGGAATCACATAATTTCTGGCATAACCGTCGTTAATTTTTACAATCTGTCCCTTTTTTCCAAGCGTCTTTACATCTTCCAGTAAAATTACTTCCATTTATAAATCTCCTTCCTCAATCATGCTGTCTAACGTCTTCTTAACAATGCCCACAGCCTCGTTGACTGTTACGTCCTTAAGCTGCGCTCCGGAAATACTCATATGACCTCCGCCGCCAAGTTTTTCCATAATAATCTGCACATTTACCTCATCTATGGAACGCGCGCTGATATATATTTTGCCCGCATAATCCGTAAACACAAAAGACGCCTTAATCCCTCTGATATCAAGCATTTCATTGGCAGCCTGCGCCGCAACAATCGTAGGACTTTCCAGTCCGTCCGACGGTGAAACCGCAAATGCATAGCATCCTCTGTACACTTCCATATTACTTATGGTCGCCGCCTTTGCTTTATATTCGTCCATATCGCTCCGCAGCGATTTACGGACACGGATAATATCCGCGCCATTTCTGCGGAGAAACGCAGATGCCTCAAATGTTCTCACACCTGCTTTATTATTGAAATTCTGGGTATCAATCAAAACGCCCGCATACATTGCTTCCGCCTCTGCCGCTTTTAACTTAATACCATTATCAATATACTGCAAAAGCTCTGCAACCATTTCACTCGCTGATGAAGCGTTCGGTTCAACATAGGAAAGAATCGCGCCTTCTATCGTCTCATCCGACTGCCTGTGGTGGTCGATTACTACCAGCGTCCTGCACATGCTCAACAGATTCTCACATTCCGTATAGCTTGGCTTATTCACATCGACTACAACCACAACCGATGAAGAATCCACCGTATCCTCCGCTGTCGTACTGTTAATAAATACGCTTTCATATTCCGGCAGTGTAAGAAGTCTGTCCATAATCGGTTTTACAGATGTCGTAACATCATTAATTACAATATACGCTTTTTTACCAAGATGCATCGCCGCTCTAAAAATACCTACCGCAGCGCCAAGTGCATCCATGTCGCCAATCTTATGACCCATGATATAGACTTTATCTTTGTTGTTAATGATTTCTCGAAGAGCATGCGCTTTCACTCTCGCCTTTACCTTGGTGTTCTTCTCCATCTGCTGGCTCTTACCGCCAAAATAAACAACCTTTTCATTATCTTTTACAACAACCTGGTCTCCGCCTCGTCCTAAAGCCAAATCCATCGCCGACTTGGCAAGTTCCAGATTCTTGATATACTCGTCGTTCGTCTTCGTTCCGATTCCGATGCTGATAGTAAACGCCTTATCTTCACCTGCATCGACTTTCTTCACTTCCCCAAGAAGACTGAATTTATCGCTCTTCATGGTATCAAGTGCCTTATAAGTGAAAATTGCTATATATTTATCCTTTTCCAGTTTCTTGACAATACCGCCGCGGGAGCAAATATACTTGGTAATCATGCCCTCAATAATTCCTGGCGTCATAGCAAGATTGGCATCCTCCGACGTATCAACAATCTCGTCATAGTTATCAATATAAATAAGCGCCGATACCATCTGCTGTTCCGCAAGAGTCTTCATCATACGGTTGAGTTCTGTGGTATCAAACATGTACATGGCAATAATTCCGCCACTGTTTTCTTCGTCTATCAAATCAAGCCCTTCCGTCATATCGCTCAGATTGACTTTCTTTAATTCGATACGGTAATCTCTGGCGTTAAAAGAAAGATAAATTTCCTTAATCTCATCTTCCGACGGGAGATTTTCCTTACGAATAGACTCAAAAATTGCCATAATAGACTTCTTTTGTTCTTTTTCTTTCCCCAAAATCTCTTTCATGCGGTAATTAATCCAGATAATCCGTCCGCTCTCGTCTATCAGACCATACGGAACAGATAACTCTTTGAGCAGCCCCTTTTGAACCTGCGAATAATTCGCCGCAAAATCAATCATTGAAGCCATAATAGAGTTATGCTTATAGGCAAACAGCAAAATCGCAATAATAAAATAGACCGCATCAAATCCTGTCATCAGGAATCCCGCATGCAAATCTATAATATACATCGGTATTGTCATTACCAAAAAAAGCATTCCCACATAAATCGGCCAGGAAAGATATGATTTTAACTGCCCCGATACCTTAAATTGTGTATCACTCACCCTTTTTATGAACCCCATAGCATACTCCTTTCATGATCTTATATATTATATCATAATATGAAAAATATGTAAAATGTCTATGCATTTTCCGCATTTTCCGACTAAAAAAAGCGCCGGCAAAAGACCGGCGCTTTTCTACAATTCAATGATTCTGTTAAGAAATTAATCTAATGTGTATGGAAGAAGCGAAATATGACGCGCTCTCTTAATCGCCACGGTAAGGGCTCTCTGATGCTTCGCACAGTTTCCTGTTATTCTTCTAGGAAGAATCTTACCTCTTTCTGACACATATCTCTTTAATTTATTGACATCCTTGTAATCGATAATATTACTTTTATCACTACAGAATACGCAAACTTTTTTTCTTCTGCGGATAGGTCTTCTCTTCATTGCGCCATCCGTCTTCTCAGCCTTCTGTGCTGGATTTGACATAATAACTACCTCCTTTATAGAAATTAGTTAAATGGTAAACCTTCATCCTCCACGCCGTCAGGAATATTCATAAATCCGTCACCCACAGCCGCGCTTGGAGCCGGTCTGCTTGGTGCCGTATAGCCGCTGTTCTCTGCAGAAGCCTTGCTCTCTGCAAATTCCATCTCGTCTACCATAACTTCTGTTGTATACACTTTCTGACCGTCCTTGTTGGTGTAGCTTCCCGTCTGGATTCTGCCCGTTACCAACATCTTCGTTCCCTGGTGTAAATATTTCTCGGCAAATTCCGCCTGTCTGTCAAATGCAACACAGGTTATAAAATCTGCCGTCTGTTCGCTGTTATTATCATTATTGCGGCGTCTTCTGTCTACAGCCAACGTAAATCTAGCGATTGCCATTGACCGTTCGCCCTGTGAATAGCGAATTTCCGGGTCTCTGGTCAATCTTCCCATTAAAATAACTTTGTTCATGTCTCTACCTCTTATCTTTCTAAACAGGTCTATTATCAAACCTATTAATCATCAAGAGTTCTTGTAAAGCAAAGTTTCGTAAAATGTATGATTACTCTTCTTCTTTCACAACTAAGTATCTGATTACATTTTCCATAATACGAATGTTCTTTTCAAGCTCATTAGGACAATTTGAATCAGATTCAAACTTGATAAAGTAGTAGAAGCCTTCTTTCATTTTCTGAATTTCATAAGCAAGTTTCTTCTTACCCCATTCATCCACGTTAGTGATGTTACCACCGAAACGAGTAATGTATTCTTTTACCTGCTCGATAGTCGCTACTCTAACATCGTCTTCAACTTTTGCACTAACAACAACTGCTAATTCATACTTGTTCATGTTGTCTCGCACCTCCTTCTGGTCTCTGGCCCCTAATCACAGTAACGAAAACTAATTTCCGCTTATAGGAGCAAGGATTTCAATATATCACGAAAATATATATTACCATATGCTGTCATATAAATCAAGTACTTTTCTTTATTAAATTGCGGGCGTTTTTTTCAACCAGTTTGCGCGCCACCATAATCTGATGACCACACCCCATACACTTCAAACGAAAATCTGCCCCCACACGCAGAATCTCCCAATCGCTGCTCCCGCAGGGATGCCTCTTTTTCAGGCTCACCACATCTCCTACTTCAAATTCAAATGTCATCTTACCACCTAATCCATCACCGTCTGAAACACGGTTCCAAGCGCATCATTTATTAAAAGGTCCGCTTTCTTATCAAATGCCGTTTCTGACTTATTCACCAAAATCAATTTATGCCCCTGATAATAATGAATCAGTCCCGCAGCCGGATAAACGCCGAGAGAAGTGCCTCCTACAATCAGGACGTCCGCCTCGCTGATATACCGGACCGCATCCCTTAAATCTTTCTCATTAAGCCCTTCCTCGTACAACACTACGTCCGGTTTAATCATCCCGCCGCAGCGGCTGCAGCGCGGAATATCCTCTCCGTTCAGCACCGCGTCTAACTCATAAAACTGCTCACAGCTCATACAGTGATTCTTCAGTACCGTACCGTGAAGCTCAATGACGTTATTACTGCCCGCCATCTGATGCAGTCCGTCAATATTCTGCGTAATGACTGCTTTAAGCTTTCCTTCCCGCTCAAGCTTTGCAAGTGCCAAATGTGTTGTCGACGGTTTCGCGCCCTTATATATCATTTCATTGCGGTAAAACCGGTAAAACTCCCTGGGATTCTGCATAAAAAAACTATGGCTTAAAATTGTCTCCGGCGAATACTCATATTGCTGGTTATACAATCCGTCCACACTTCGAAAATCCGGTATACCGCTCTCGGTGGAAACACCCGCTCCGCCAAAAAAAACAATATTATCGGAATGTTTTACCAGTTCCGCGAACTGTCGCAATCTCTCTTCCACAGCCACACCCCCTATATTAAATCATTTCGTACAATCTATCCGGATATTTTCCCGAAGATATCAGCTCTTTAATCGACTCTACAACTACAGGCTTGTCCTCTTTATACGTTACACCTACCCATTTGTCTTTGGATTCAAGCACTTTTACATTTGCACGACTGCATTTTAACAAACCGTCAACTATCGTCGGCAGGAGGTATTCCTGCTTACCGCCCTCGCTAAGATTGCAAAGAAATTCACGAAATCCTGATTCCAGTTCGTTAAAGAACTCCGGTTCAAATCCCCACATGTTCATGGAAACCCTGCTTTCTACATCAACCTCAATCATCTGTCCGTCTTTTTCAAATGCCGCCCCCGTCTTTGTTTTCACAATGCCTGACGTCTCGTTGACCGCCATCAGATTTCCGCCTGCATCAATCTCGCAAACGCCTCTTGTCACGGCACCGTTATCGCTTAATGTATTCTTTAGAATAAAGCCGACCATGGAAATATTATATTTTCCGTCAAAATGATTTTCTTCCACTAAATAATCATGGAGCGTTTTAAAGGAGTCTTTTCCGTAATAGTCGTCCGCGTTAATCACCGCAAACGGTTCATGAATCAGTCCTCTGCAGGCAAGAATCGCCTGTCCGGTTCCCCAAGGCTTTGTTCTTCCTTCCGGTACTGTAAAACCGTCAGGCAGGTCGTCTATCTCCTGAAACGCATACTCAACCGGAACAACTTTTTCAATCCGATTGCCGATAACATCGCGGAATACTTCTTCCAAATCCTTGCGGATAACGAATACAACTTTATTGAATCCTGCCTCCATGGCGTCATAAATAGAATAATCCATTATAATCTCGCCGTTTGGTCCTACCGGCTCTAACTGCTTAATTCCCCCTCCGAAACGGCTTCCTATCCCCGCCGCCATAATTACTAATGTCGTTTTTTTCATTATTATACCTTCCCTAAATTTTATTCAACAGGCTCATCCCGTCTGTTTCTTATTATTTGATAGGAGTTTGCTTTGCAATCTCTCTATCCTGTATATATTTACAGTAACAAATATTTTAATACATTTTAACATTACATAAAACACTTGTAAATAAGAAAGAATTTGATTATACTGTATTCGTTACATTAGTTTATATGGAGGTAAAATCATGACTAAGATAAATGTGATTTCCGGTTTTCTTGGAGCCGGAAAAACAACACTCATTAAAAAACTGATTTCCGAAAGTTTTCAGGGTGAAAAAGTCGTTTTAATTGAAAACGAATTTGGCGAAATCGGTATTGACGGAGGCTTCCTCAAAGACGCCGGTATTGAAATTACAGAAATGAACTCCGGATGCATCTGCTGCTCCCTTGTCGGCGATTTCGGGACAGCACTGGCAGACGTTATCACAAAATTCGCGCCTGACAGAATCGTTATTGAACCGTCCGGCGTCGGCAAACTTTCGGATGTCATGAAAGCCGTTGTTGACATCGCCAAAAAGCAGCCGGTGGAACTTGACAGCTCCATTACCGTCGCAGACGCCAACAAATGTAAAATGTATATGAAAAACTTCGGTGAGTTTTTTAACAACCAGATTGAATATGCCGACACGATTGTGTTAAGCAGGACGCAGTCAATCTCCGATTCCAAACTGGAGGACGCGGTTGCGCTTCTACGCACCAAAAACGAAACTGCTGCCATTATTACAACACCTTGGGACGTTTTAAGCGGCAACATTATCCTTGAGGCATTGAATAAGAAAAACTCCCTTGCCGAAGAGTTGATGCATGAAGAAGAAATATGCCCGGAATGCGGACACCACCATCACCATGATGAAGAATGCGGCTGTGAGCATGAGCACGAGCACCACCATCATGACAGTGAATGCGAATGTGAACATCATCACGAACACCACCATCATGACAGTGAATGCGAATGTGAACATCATCACGAACATCACCATCATGACGGTGAATGCGAATGTGAACATCATCACGAACATCACCATCATGACGACGAATGCGAATGTGAACATCATCACGAACACCACCATCACGACGGCGAATGTGGCTGCGAACACCATCACGAACATGAACACGGACATCACCATCATCATGCGGATGAAATCTTTACAAGCTGGGGCAAAGAAACACCGCATAAATATTCTAAAGACGATTTAAACGTAATCTTAGAAAAGCTTGCTAACTCTGAAGACTACGGTCAGATTCTCCGCGCGAAGGGCATTGTTCCAAGTACGGAAGGAACATTTCTTTATTTTGACCTTGTTCCGGGCGAGTTTGAAATCCGTGAGGGACAACCTGATTATACCGGTAAATTATGCGTGATTGGTTCTAATCTTAAGGAAGACGAACTGGAAGTTTTATTTCAGTTGAAAGGATAGACAAAAATGGAAATTCCTGTTTTTTTATTTGGCGGATTTTTAGAGAGTGGTAAAACATCATTTATAAACGATACCGTAGCTGAAGAAAGTTTTACGGAGGGCGAACGTATTCTGATTATTGCCTGCGAGGAAGGCGAAGAAGAATATGACGCAAAGCAGCTTGCCGGTTTCAACACAACTGTAGAGTATGTGGAAGATGAAGACGATTTTACGGAAGCACTCGTCAAATCGTTTGCTTTAAAGCATAGTCCCCAAAAAGTAATTATCGAATGGAACGGTATGTGGGGGCTGGAAAAGGTTCTCAACCTAAAGTACCCAAAAAACTGGCAGATTGTTCAGATGATTACTTTAGCTGCCGCGCCGACATTTGACTTGTACCTGAATAATATGCGCTCCGTTATTATGGAGCAGTTCACCAATTCCGACATGGTCATTTTTAACCGCTGCGACGAAAACACAAAACTCGGCTCTTACCGCCGTAATGTAAAAGCAGTTAATCCCGCCGCGCAAGTTTTCTTTGAAAACGCCGACGGCTCGGAACCGGATAAAAACGATACGCTGCCATATGATATCAACGCCGACGTTATTGAACTGGAAGACGAAGATTTTGGCATATGGTTTGTCGACGCGATGGACGAGCCTGAAAAATACGATGGAAAGACTATTATAACCAAAGCTCTTGTTTACAAAAATATAAAACTTCCGGAAGGAACTTTTATTCCAGGGCGGTATGCGATGACCTGCTGTGCGGACGACGTTCGTTTTATCGGTCCGTATTGCAAGAGTCTTCTTGTTACTGATGAAAAGATACGGCGGCTGAAGAAAAACGAATGCATTAAACTGACTGCAAAAGTTGTTCATGAATACTGCAAATTTTATAAAGGAGAAGGACCGGTTCTATATGCTTCCGAAATTGAACCGGCTCCACTTCCAAGCAGTGAATTTGTATATTTTAATTAAATTATCAAAAAGGCATTGTACCGTTTATCCTGACGGATATCTGATACACTGCCTTTTTGTAGTACTATTGTATCTCATTAATAGTATTGGAGGGAAGCAGGAAATTGATTTAGATAAAAGCTATTCGGAATATATGGATGAAAATATTTTTCTACTGCTCCAAGCAAAACATACCGCTGCAACCCTTATACAAGGTAAAGAAAACGGACTAATCGAAGGCTACCGGAATTATTTCAGAAGCGTTTTCTGTTCGTCGAACCACTGAACATACTCAGGATTACACATCTATTAAACCTATCAAAAGATTAATTACTCCACAAGCAGCTATTATCATAATTGGGCTGTTCTTTTTCTTTCTAAGTACAATAAAAGCAACTATTATTAGCATTATACCCATAACATTAATATTCGATATCATAAATCTGCCTTCCGAATATAATACTATTTTCAAAATAGCAAGCCCCGATCCTGCTATTAATGCCACTACGATAGGTCTCAAGGTCTCAAGCACACTCTTTATAAAGTGTAATTGTCTAAATTTAAAATATATGTACGACAGCAAGGACACTATTATCATAGATGGAAGAATACACCCAAAGGTTGCTGCAACAGCCCCTCCTATGCCGGCTATGCGTATACCAACAAACGTTGCCGAATTTACCGTAACAGGACCTGGTGTCATCTCCGCTATTGTTATTAAATTACAGAATTCCTCCATTGAAAGCCAGTTATTATTTACAACCTGACTCTGAATTACCGGCATGGCAGCATATCCGCCTCCAATACTGAATAATCCAACCTTAAGAAAACATACAAATAACTTTAAATATGTCAGCATTTCCTACGTCCTTCCACATAAGCCCTTACTATTCCAATTACTATAGCACAAAGCAATATGTACACCACATTGATCTCTGTAAACACCGTGACCATGAATACTGTAATCATCATAGCATAATTAAAATATGACTTTCCCTTTATGACCCTGCCGGAAAGCTCACATACGACATCCAAAATAACCGCTACAACCCCCGCTTGCATTCCCTTTAGTATCATTGATATATATATATTTCTGAAAAAGCTTTCATAAAAAAAGGATACTGCTGTCAAAATAACCATGGGGGGTATTATAGTTCCTATAACCGCAACTGCCATACCAATGAACCCATCTATCTTATGACCTACTAGTATTGCTGCATTCACTGCAATAGCACCCGGTGAAGACTGCGCTATTGCAACCATATCCAACATCTCATCTTCTTGAATCCATTGCAGCTCATCTACAAATTTTTTCTTCATAAATGTAACAATTACAAATCCTCCACCGAATGTCAATGCACTTATATACAACATATTAAGAAAAAGCTTTAGTAAAATTTTGTTCATATTTTCCTCACCATCTGTCATTTCAACAACTTTATTAAAAAAATTTTTATATCAGAACAAATTCCGAATTCTCATTGCCAATTTGTATAATTTCTCATAAGCATACGAAAAAAACATCTTATATGATTCACAATAAAAATTTATTCCATCTACATAATTCCTTCTACATCCACCCCTGCACAGCATATAATAACCACAGTTCAAGCATTGATCCGGTACACGCTTTCCTTCATCAATGAATTTTTTATTAGTAAGACAATATTCCATTTCTTTTATAGAATGTGTCTTAATATTACCGATTTCATATTCATCCAGCGCATAAAAATCACAGGGATATACACTTCCGTCTGCCTCTATCACATACTGACAGCTACACCTTCCTTTCTGGTCACAGGCGTATGGCTCCAATCCCAGTAAAATGTTAACATAATTTTCAAACAATCTTATATATGGCTGTACCCCATTGTTTACATCTGTATACCAGAGTTCAAACAATTCAATAAGAAATCTGCCATAAGTAATCGGTGATAATGTATATTCTAACTCACACAAATCACTTCCGTACGCTTCCAGACACGGTATGAACTGAAGATATTTAAAATCATTCTTTTTATAAAATTCGTATATTCTCCTGATTTTTAAAGCGGTTTTTCCTGTAACAACAGTAAGAATGTTAAATTCTACATTACATTTTTTTAGGAGAGAAATAGCATTCATAACCCTTTGAAATGTACCGTTACCTAATTTATCTTTTCTGTAAAAATCATGTGTTCTCATAATTCCATCCAGAGATATCCCTACAAGGAAATGATTCTGCCCCAAAAAAAACGCCCATTCCTCATCAAGTGCATATCCATTTGTCTGTATACTGTTAAATATCCGTATTTTCCCCGCATGCTTTTTTTGTATTTCAATACATTTTTTATAAAATTCGATTCCCGCCAATGTAGGTTCTCCACCTTGAAACGCAAATGTACAGGAATGTGCTGCATAAGCCAGACTTTTTTTAATAATCTCCTCTAAAATATCCTCCCGCATCAGTCCGCGATTATTAACACATCTTCTGTCTGAAATATCCTGATAAAAGCAATATTCACAGTTCATATTACAGCCGTTGGAGAATGGTTTAATCAATACACTAAAATCTCTCATACGTTCTTTCCCTGATTGGTATATGAAACGGGTGCAGGCCAATGATATCCTCTCTGGTTGTACAATCCAAAATCCGGCAGATTTTCTACTTTGCAAGCTCTGATACCTATAAGTTTTCCATCTTGTATCCATTGCAAATCCGAACCATACAACTCATCTTTTAGATTTTCAATTAATTTATCTGCCCTCTTCTTTACGGTTTCGTCCTTAATCAAATTTACTTTTTCCTTCGGATCATTTTCGATATCAAAAAACTGCATGACATTTCCATATGGGTAATATATCAGCTTATAATGTCCGTCACAAACCATTCTGGTCGCTTTGACACCCTCTCCAACTTCTCCGTATAGATATTCACGCATACTCCCAGACATAAGAGAACGCCCGTCCATCCTCCCCTCCGCACTAATTCCACATATATCTAAAATCGTCGGCATCAAATCCGCCTGTCCCCCAAGCTTACTATTAACAATACCACTCTGACCATACTTCTCATAGAATGGTCTGCCGGATATTATAAGCGGTACGCAGCACGAATTTTCATAAAAACTTCTTTTTGCCACCATATGATGATCAAAAAGCATATCCCCATGGTCACTTGTAAAAATTATGATTGTATCATCCAACAAATTACATTCCCGCAGTGTTCCTATCAGCAGCCTGACTTGATTGTCTATATGTGTACACTGCGCATAAAATGCCCTTTTGGCTCTTATTATCTCTTTCGTCGAATATTTTTTTGCACTCTTTTGAAAGATACGGTAAATTTCCTCACTATTGTCCCACTTACCATATTCCGGCGCGTCTATTTCTTCCTCATTATACATATCCAGAAATGTCTTAAGGGGAACAAGCGGCGGATGTGGAAACTGATATGATAAATAATAAAATGCCGGTCTTGTCGGGTCTTTCCTCTTAATCTGCTTTATCATTTCTCTGGTCGCCCAATTTGTAGGGTGCATATCTTCTGATAGATGCCATGGTCTGGTATAGTACACATTGTTTCCCATACCATGCATAAATTCATCTCCTGCATGTCCCTGCTCTCCCAACCATATTTGATAATCGTCCACAAGCCCAAACTCGTATCTTCCCTCCTCCTGCAAGGTTACATCATCAAAACCAATCCTGTCTCTTTGCGGATAGACATGTAATTTACCTACTGCATACGCCTGATATCCATTGTCTCTAAAGGTCTGCGCAAGAGTTTTCACATTTGGCATTGGCATTCTGTCAGAATATACTCTGTCGCCATGGCTCTTCGGAAGCAGCCCTGTCATCATTGTCCTCCTTGCAGGAATACATACCGGACATTCGCTGTAATAATTGTCAAATCGCATTCCGTTTTCTGCAAGTGCATCTAACGTAGGCGTCATAATAACATCATGTCCCGCACATCCGAGCAATGCCCCCGGCCAGTGATCTGTACATATCATTAACACATTTTTCTTGTCCATACCGCCTCTCCCTATCTTATAAATTTATCAACATTTTTTATTATAAACTCTTCCCCTATACAGCGATGTACTGATACGTTGCGCAGTCTCAATTCTTCCACATTTACAACAGTTACTCCACTTTTTGATGTCTCTTCACATCCGATCATCATCGCCGCCATACCTGTTTGAGCATTCTCAGCAAAAGAAATATCTACATTTTCCATATTTATTCGTTCTATTTTTCTCTCCGGAAGTCCGTATATATACACAGCCGCCACATGACAATTTATTGCACGTATATTACGAAATGAAAGTTTTTTAATATATGGGGTCCTTTCATCTATTGGAAGCGCTTCCTTAGATGCCACGTATTGCGTTCTCCCGTCCGGATCGCAAAAATAAAAACTGTTTATTACAATCGGCGTCATCACCCCGTCCATGCATATGTTATCAAATGTAATATTATCTATTACGGATTTTTCTCCTCTTCCACGTCTGGTCTTAATTCTGAGTCCTCTGTCCGTATTGATAAATTCACAGTCTTTTACCTTAATATCACTGACTCCCGCTGCATTTTCACTTCCTATAGTCACTGCTCCGTGTCCGTCTCTCATACAACAATTCTGAATGGTCACCTTCATTGCAGGTACCGGATTCCTCTTCGCCATATACGCTTTTCCTGATTTAACAGCTATACAGTCATCACCCACAGAAATCAATGTCCCAAGAACCAATACATTTTCACATGATTCAGGATTGAATCCATCTGTATTATGAGAATCCTGCGGATTTTTAATCTTCACGTCAAGACACTTTATATTTTTACAAAAATATGGATGTATCGTCCAATGGGGAGAATTCATAACTGTAATTCCACTTATAACTATATTCTCACAATGATTCAAGAATATAAGTCTTGGACGCCACGCAATATCCCTTTTCTTAGGATTCTTCCACCAATTATCAAATCCCGCGCAACCGTCAATAATTCCTTTTCCGCTTATCGTAACATTTTTTACATATATGCCGGTAATAATTCCTGAAAAAGTATCCAGTGGATTCCCTCCATAACTTCCTATATTATATTCATCATTTTCATCATAATTCTCAATGACCCCAGGCAAGATTGACAATTTCGTTCTATCCGTATAAGCAGATATTACTGCCCCCTCATCTATGGTTATATTGATATCACTCTTTAAGTATATATTAGAAACCTTGTAAATCCCCTTCGTAAACAATACACGGCTATTGGCAGGACATGCCATAACTGCCGCCTGTATCGCATTTGTATCATCATGAAGTCCATCACCCACAGCCCCAAATTCCCTGACATTCAATGTAACATATTCCCATTCCGTGCGAAATTCAAGTTCTTTAGTGCGTTCTCCATCATATTCGGCATAAATGTTATATTTTGTATTCGGTTTTAAGCCATAAATTGTCGTTACCACAGTATTACTTTGGATAACTGTATCAGCATCAATAAATATCCTGTATTCCCGCTCTGCATAATACTTACCGTTCCCAGAGAGTTTTACCACGGCACTTCTGGTCAATGCCATAATTAATTCAAGTTTCATAAAATTCTCCTTATAATTTCAGACTCTCTGCATATGCCATAATATAAGGTGCGGCCCCTTTATGGTCATCATATACTACTGGTTCCGAAAGATAATATTCAATGCTTCCATCCCTTTTATCACTGAGTCCTGCGCCCTTACATATATCTCCTATTCTAAGCATGCCGTCCACCTCCCTTACCTTAAGTTCAGTAATTGCATCAAACATTTGACGTGCTATTTCTTTATATTTCTCTTCCAATACTATTTTCATTCTACATGCCTTGAAAATAGCATACGTAATCATCGCCGAGCCGGAAGTTTCTATATAATTTTCTTTCACCTCGGGATGGTCAACCACCTGAAAAAAAAGCCCCGTTTCGCCATCTCTATATCTAAGTATCCCCTTAAGGGCCTCTCTGAACAAATCGCCCAATTCCCTGTACATATCATATATAGCTTCATCCATCACATCCATTACATCAACCAACGCCATAAGATACCATCCGCATGCCCTGAGCCAAAAATTAGAAGACAACCCTGTTTCTTTGTCTGCCCAGTTCTGCTTCTTAGACATATCGCATGCGTGATAATAAAGCCCTTTATCCTCATTATAAAGATATTTTCTCACATTACGAAATTGATTCAGAATGTCTGTATAATGTTCCTTACCTCCAAATTCCGTTTCATACCTCATATAAAAAACCTGCCCCATATATAATCCATCCAACCATATCTGTTCCGGATAAATCTTCTTATGCCAGAAATTACCTTCGCGCGTTCGCGGATGAGTTCTAAGCTGATTTTGAAGTAATTCTATCGCTGCTCTGTATCTCTCATCTCTGGTTTCATCATAGGCAAAGAAAAGTCCATTTCCACTGTTGATACTGTCAATATTATACTCGTTTATATCATAGTATTTTATATTTCCCTGTTCATCTATATAATCACTATAATATCGGATAACAAAATTTTTATATTTTATATCCTCTGTAACCTGGTACATCATGACTGCTGCATTAACCAGACAGCCATCTATATAATTCCACTTGTTTTCTTTTGCGGTTTTAAACCTTTGAATATACTCGTCAATAAATTTCTCTGTTTTTGTAATCATTTTTATTTTCACTCCTATGGTTACTGATTTTCCGTTCGCATTTATATGTTAAATCCACTATTGTACAATTTCAACAACTATGTTAATATAACTAGTATAACCAAAAGGTTATGCTATAGGCTAAGGAGGCATTGTATGACACTCAGACATTTAAAAATTTTTATTCAGGTATGCACTCATAATAGCTTTTCCAAAGCCGCCGAGGAACTGGATATGTCACAGCCTGCCGTAAGCGCTGCAATAAAAGAATTAGAACAATATTATGATGTCAGGTTATTTGACAGGATAAACCATCGCATTTATATAACTGAGAGCGGTCAAAGTCTTCTGTCATACGCTAAGTGCATTATTTCTGATTTTAACGCTGCTTTCCTAAATATCAAACACATCAGTCAGCAATCTATTTTAAAAATCGGATGCAATATTTCTTATGGCTGCACGTTGCTTCCTGGAATTATTGAATCTTTTTCTAAAAAATATCCTGATATTCAAGTCCATTCAACAATAGCCAACTCTAAATCCATAGAACAAAAACTACTGAATAACGAATTAGACCTTGCCATAGTAGATAATCTAAATATATCTCCAAGCTTTAAGTGTAAACTTATTGCCCGTGAAAATATGATTATGGTGTGTGGTTCTGGATATTATGAAACCATGATTAAGAATAATTCCCATGTAGAACTTTCTGAACAGAAATATTTAATGCGTGAAAAAGGAAGTGGCACCAGAGATTCTGTTGATGAATTATTTGAAAATATTAACGTCGTTCCCATTATTTCTATGGAAAGCACAAGTAATTCCGCTCTGATAAACAGCGCCATTCACAAGCTTGGTATCGCCATTCTTCCCGAGACATATGTACAGACTTATCTTGCAAGCGGACAGCTCCTAAAGCTTGATATTGAAAATGCGGAATTTCTCCGGCACTACTTTCTAATATACCATCAAAGCAGATACCTATCCACTTCCATGCAATGTTTTATACACCAGTTTGGATAATTGCTTAGGTAATTATATTACTTTTTTATTATCTCATAAACCTTTAAGTTGCCGTATTCCGCCTTAAGTGGCGCCATCTGTCTGAAACCAATTTTCCCACCGCTGATGTGACCGCCATATGTGCTTTCATCATCACAATAATTAAAAATGTGTAAGTCATTAATGTAAAAATCAATATTATTATCTATTTTTGAGATTCTTATTTTGTAAAAATCTTTGCATTCACTTGCATCCGGAATAGGGTCCGCACCTTGCGCAACTAAATAAAATCCTTTACTTTTTCTTAAATTACATGTATGAAATTGACGCTCTCTGTCCCACTTTCGTCTGAAATATGATATGTGAAACGCATTAATATCACCACTATGGTATTGCTCATATTGTCCATTCCGAGGATTAAGTTTTGAATCAAATATATCCTCTCCGTGTATGCCCTTGGCTCCAAAAAACATTATAGCCAAACCAGGCTCAATAATCGGGCGAAATTCCCATTCAATAATGATATTGTCGGGAAAATCAACCGGACACCACAACACAAAATTTGACTTATCTTTTATATTTGCATCGATTGCGTTTGTCAAATGCATTTTATTATTTTCAAAGTAAATTCTCGGTGTTCCTTCAGCCACAAATCCTTTTATATCTTTTTCGCAGGAAAGCGGGTTTTCATAAATTAGTTTCTTTTCATATTCCATAACTAAACTCCCTTATAAATATCTTTATTAAATCTAACCTTGTATCCTCTCTGTTTGTACCTGGAACAAATTTATAGAGATTGATGTGACCAGATATCCTCTGCAAATCTTTCAAGATAAATATACCACTACTACTTTATAATACGAGGAGCTATCTGTCAAGAAACCGCTGAAACAGTTCAAGATAACGCTCGTGCATGCTGTTCTTTTGATAATCCACCCATTGCGGCAGGCTGTTCCAGTTTTTCTAAAGTATAATCTAATTCCTCCAATTCGTGGCTCAGCAGTCTGACAGATTCATCTTCAGGAATCAAGCCTTCCAAACTTAATGGTAAAACCCGTTGATAAGTTTCTAATTATACCATGAATGGCAGGTTCTTCGGAGCCTGCTATCTACGTTTAAAACACAAGAAGAAAGCGGTTGCGCCCTGTGCTTTTACATGAATGTTCCTTATATTTCCCGGAAACAGGATTGTCGTAGAATATCCTGCGGTAAAGTGCCTTCCGTTATCACCCCAGTTCTGTGTCGTTACAACTTCGTTTCCGTTTTTATCATAGGTAACTTCTTCCTCTGACTCTTCAAATCTCGCTACATACGCTCCCGAATGTTTTAATTCCAGATTTCCGGAATTGTATTCTACCGATTTGCTTGTGATGTATTCTGTATCTCCCTGAATGCTCGCAATTTTATTATCCTTTCACTAATAGAAGAAAAACGGGGGAATAAGCGGAAGTGTTTTTTGAAAAATCCGAAAAAATTTTTTGAGGGATTTTTCAAGCGGCGCAAGCCACAAAAAGGCGGGCTTGGGGGGCAACCCCAACAAGATTCCCGCAGGACAAAATGAGCGATTAGCGAAATTTGGTACTGTGGTAGAATCTTGCTCTAAGAAAGTAGCGTCTACCCTTGTGTGGGCTTCTGCTGATACCCTGGACGGAGAAGGCGGGTCTTCTGCCAACTTCGTGGCGGTATTTTTCCCGTCATTATTACTACGCACTGGAAGAAAAATTTGGCAAAGTTCCACGGAAAATCTTTTTGTATTTTCTTAACAGCATTTGACAAAAACGGTCTTTATGTTGGTGGGGTTTTTGCTGTCCATACTCCACACGGATTCAAAGATTTGCGTCTTTGTGAATACCCTCCCCAGACTGGCGGCAAGGGCAGCTATGGCTTTTTCAACCGCTTCTTCTTCCGTATCTTTGAATGTAAGTATAAGTATTTTACCGGCAAATCTCACCTCCTGTTATGTAGCCTGTCATGTCTTGAATATTGCAAATAATATTTTGTATAATCCCATAACCAAAAGCAAACCAGAATTTACCAATAAAACAATGAACAAGTCTTTTACAAAATACCATATTACCCATAATGGAACACCTACTATATATGGTAAACAGAGTAACAGTAGTGGTAATATGCCATGCCGCATAATGTCAAGGATTATCAGTTTTGTTGTCCGTTTCTTTTTCTTCCATTTTCTTATTGTTGCTATTGGATATACTGCCATTGCAGCTAACGCTAAATATGCCCCGTTCAGCAACAAATGTCTTACAATATACGGGTAACCGGATATATCGCATGGTTCTCCGCCCAACTTTCTGTTATTTTTGCATTACCAAAACGCTGATATGTACCTAAGCCGCTTGTCTGATTCAAAAGCTGTCTTACAGTAATTCTATCTCCGTCAGACGCATTTATAAAATAAGCAGAGGTATCAATATAATCAGATATTGTTTTGTCTAAATCGACTTTTCCTTCTTCCACAAGCTGCATAACAGCTAATGCTGTAAATGATTTACTCAATGACCCTATAATAAAAGGCGTATCTAAATTATCGCAATTTCCATAAGTTTCAGAAAATAGAACCTCTTTAGAATCTACAATGGCTATCGCCATTCCGGGAATATGCAATTCTTTTATTTCTTTTTTTAAC
>CAJTZH010000035.1 GCA_910584325.1 uncultured Lachnospiraceae bacterium
TGTAATCGGCGTCTGTAATTCATGAGATACGTTAGACACAAATTCCCGTCTGGATTCGTCCAGCTTTGTCATACTGCCGAACAATTTATTAAATTCACCCGAAAGTTCCGCTATCTCCGAGTACCCTCTCTCCGGCACCCGCTCGTGTCTTCCTTCCGAGAAGCGTTTAATTGCCTCTGAAATCATCTCCACCGGCTCTACAAGCATCGCAGAAAAAATAACGGCGATAACTACGATTGCAACCATCAGCAAGATACGGATAACATACAGCTCCGAAGACGTCTCTCCTACTGTCTGTATAAATTCATTTTCACCAACCTTCATCATGAGCAGTCCGATGATTTTGGCGCCGCTGTCATGGATTGGAACCATAATTTCCATCAGTCCGTCCCCGGACAAATAATTTGGTTCTTCGTAGACTCCCATCAGCCCGTTGATAACAGCATCGGAAATAATGGTTTTTCCCTCTTCAAAAACATAACTGTCATAGATAATGTTCATCTGGCTGTTGACCAGAAGAATACGCCCTCCATAGATACCGGAGAGCATAGTGATATCTTCTTCAAAAATAGGTGTCTTTGTGTCAATATAAGAATTACCGGCTCCTATCTTACCCGCAATCTGATTGAGCTGCCCCCGAATATCGGTAGCGCGGTGTCTTAATGTAGTCTGCCGGAATGTAGAAATCACGCTGTGCTCCATGACAAGCATGGGCAGGATTCCCATGACAATAATCGCCGCCATGATGCGAAAGCGGATACTGTTGAAAAAATAACTATACCTGGAAATAATAACCTACCCCCCACTTTGTATGAACATATGTAGGTTCTCCGGGATTTGGCTCAATCTTTTCCCGAAGCCTTCTCACATGCACGTCGACCGTTCTCACATCACCCGGATATTCGTATCCCCAGACAAGATTTAAAAGATTCTCTCTGCTGTAGACCTTACCCTGATTCTTAACAAGCAGTTCCAGCAAATCAAACTCCTTCATTGTCAGATTGAGAACTTTGCCGTCCACCAAAAGGCTTCTGTTTTCAAAATCAAAACAAAGCCCTGCAACACTATATTCATTCTTATTTTTCTTTTCTTTTCTGTGGGAACCCGACTGATTACGCCGCAAAATTGCCTTCATCCGTGCTTTTACTTCCAATATATTAAACGGTTTGGTAATATAATCGTCCGCTCCGTTCTCAAAACCAAGAATCTTGTCCATGTCATCGCCCTTTGCTGTCAGCATAATGACAGGCACATCCGAAAACTCCCTAATCTGACGGCACACATCCATTCCGCCAATCTTAGGCAGCATTAAATCCAGAAGAATCATATCATACTGATTCTCCGCCGCTTTCTTTAACCCTTCTTCTCCGTCATAAGAACAGTCCACCTGATACCCTTCCTGTTCCAGACTGAACTTAATCCCCTTAACAATCAATTTCTCGTCATCTACCACCAGTATTTTTTCGTTCATACTCTCTACCTCTGCAGTCATACGCAGATGTATTCCTTTATCTTGGCAAACGCCGCCTCCTTTATTCCTGAAATCTTCATAATATCCCTGATATCCTGAAACAAACCATTCGTCTCGCGGTACTGTATGATTTGTTCCGCTCTGCTCTCGCCGATTCCCGGAAGGCTCATAAGCTGTTCCTTCGAGGCTTTATTGATATTGACAAGCCCGTTCGTCACCCCGCTTGCTTCTGCCGCCAAAAGCTCCTGTTCCCCGGCTTCTTCCACTGACGGAACGTAAATCCGTTCTCCGTCGGAAAGCACGCCCGCCATCTCAAGAAACTCCGTCGTACCGTCTTTTGTAACGCCGCCTGCCGCTTCAACCGCCAGGAACCGTCTGCTGCCCGCAGGAAACGTATAAACGCCGGCATTGTGTACATGCCCGCACACATAAACGTAAATGAGTTTTTCGTCTTTTTCGGCATTCCCCTTATCCTGCACTGCATCAGGCGAAGAGACCGTCGTTTCTTCATGCGTGAAACAATCGTCTGTCATCTGAAAATAATCCCCGTCAGAACCATTGTCCTGATTTTGATAAACAAAGTAGGCGATTCCCAAAACAATGAAAATCACTGCGCTTATTAAATATTGTATTTTTTTATTATGCATTCAGCAAAACCTCCAGACTAAATGCATAAACCCCTTTACTGTTTTATTTTATCGAAAATGAGTGGAAAATACAATAGGGATTTTTATTTTCCGCCGTTTATTCATTATAGTTCGCCCTGTGCCAACAGATTGTCTTTTCCCATACCGCATACGAACGGATTCGAATCATAAAGATAACAAAAATCCAAAAAATCAGAACGCTGCTTTGGATTCTTCATTATCTTTACAAGTAATTCATTCGGAAGCGTTCTCGCATATGCGCCGGGTCCCGCCAGTTTAATTTCTTTAACGCCAAACTGTTTTAGTATCGTTTCTAATTCATCCGGCATAAAAGTATATGTGATACACCACGGAGTCCCCCCGTTTTCATACGCGGCGATTTCACTTTTCCCTCCCATTAACCCGTCATTCCACAGCTTCATAACAGCTTCTTTGTCAAAGCGAAACGCTTCGATTGCATTCGCCTTATTTTTGATGCACCATTTGACAAACGGGTCATCACAGTTTTCATCTAATATGAATTGATTTTTTTGTATGGGATTCGCCAGGTACGGAAGATATCCTAAACGGCTTGAAACGCTTATCATAATTCGTTTACAGCATATCCGTATCAATTCTCCAATAACCTGTTTTTGATTAGGATAGGTATAGGAAACTGGCGCGTCAAAAGAAATCACCATATCAAAGGATTTATCGTCAAACTCTTTCAAATCCTCCAACGCCCCCTTCACAAAAGTTATTTTGTCAAGGACGCCTTCTTTTTCAGCTAATTCCTTTGCTTTCTCTATCATAGACTGTGAAATATCAAAATGCGTAACGTTGCAGCCGTGTTTAGCAAGCAGAATGGAAAATCTGCCACATCCCGCACCGCCGTCAAATACATTTTTTATTCCGTCTAAGTGAGAAAGGAGTTCCTTTTCAATATGACTTTTTTGGATAATGTCATCAATAAACGTTTCCTCTCTGTGACTTTCAAGTTCTCCTTTATCCGGCATATTCCACAGGCGCTCAGATATTTTTCTGCTATAATCCATAAATCAGTATCCTCCGGTTATAATAATTGCCCGATTGTCTGACATCATTCTGTCATTTCTTTTATTTAGTGTATCACACAACAATGCGTCCGCATTGTTTACAGTGCTGTGCCATTGGTGCCATAGATCGGACCTCCTTATCATTTCTCTGACTAATCTAAATTCTGATTTTAGATTAGCCGTAAATGCAGACTTGTCAATCCATTTCGTCGCTCTTTTCCTCAATCAGCGGAAATTCTATCCGCATTGTAAAGCCCGCTCCCCATACGGACTCTGCCCGAAGCGTCACGTTTAAGTCGTTCGCCATTTCTCTTGCAAGATACAGCCCCATTCCCGTCGCCTTCTTCCTGTCGCTCCCTGAGTCTCCGGTAAATCCCTTTTCAAAAATATACGGAAGGTCGCACGCCTTCACGCCTGTTCCGTTATCCCGGACGGTCAGCGTATACGCCCGCAAAGACTTTTGCGCAGTAAAATACAGCCGCGGTTCTTTCCCTGCGTATTTTACCGCGTTACTGACAACCTGTCCAAGCAAAAAGTGGATTCCTCTCCTGTCGGTATAGACGGTACCGTCCTCCACAGAACACATCACGCTAAACTGCTTTTCCTCCAGCAGCGGACGATATTCCTCCAGAATATCCTCAATACATGAGTTTAAATCAACGGTTTCAAACAGATAGTCTTTCGTCTCCCCTTTTAACCGCGCGTAAAACAACATCTGCTCCACCGATTCCTGTATGCGGCTTCTCGCGTAATCCAGTTTAAACCGTACTTCTTCGGGAAGTTCTTCCCGCCGGTTATCCAAAATCATCGTGACAAGAGACAGCGGAATTTTTATCTCATGCGCCCACAGCTCGACATATTCCTCGTAATCGCAAAGATGCAGCTGCGCCTGGCTGTACTGATTCTGTTTTTCACGCAATACCTCTCCCAGTATACAAACCGCGTCTTTTTTTGAAACGTCCAAAACTCCCGAAAGCAGTTCTTCATGCTCTTTGTCCGGCGTCTCCAAAAATGAAAGAAACGCCTGCTTCCTTCTTTTATCCCGTGCCCTGATGACAACGCAGATAACAGAAAATAACAAAACCGTCGCCAGAAAAATAACCGGAACAAGCGCGGCAAACGCCGCCGCGTTGGCAAGCCACAAAAGCGCCGCAAAGAATCCGTCCACGACAAAAAGAAGAACCAGCCAGAAAGCATTTGCCTGCATTATCTGTTTATATCTCATCGCAGTCCCCCTTTTTTATCAGTTGATACCCGATTCCCCTTACGGGCACAATCTGCTGCCTCATCGAAAATCCATTCATCGTTTTTTTCAGTCTCGTCAAATTGACCTGCAGTGCGTTTTCGTCTATAAATTCCGTCGTTCCCCACAACGCAAGGCACAGCTCGTCTTTCGCGACCACCCGGCCAGTGCTTGTTAAAAATACCTCGAGCAGCCTGCCCTGATTTTTCGGAAGGACACTCGACGTATTATTGATATAAAGCGTGTACGTCTGCCTGTCCAGTAAAAATCCGTCTCCCTCCAGCAGATTTGCCCTGCCCTCGTACCGTTTTATCACATTGGAAACACGCGCGAGAAGCCGCTCCTTCCCGCACGGTTTCGTAAGATATTCGTCCGCCCCGAGATTTAAGGCGTTTAATTCATCGCGAAGGGCGTCCCTTGATGTCAGAACCAGTATGGGAAACGCACTTTTTTTCTTTAACTCACGACAGATTTCAAACCCGCTCTCCCCAGGCAGATTCAAATCCAGAATCACCAAATCCGGCGACAATTCCAAAAGCTGTTCTCCTACATGCTCAAACCGGCTGATTTCACTGACCGCATAGCCTCCCTTTGTCAGCATCCGCGCCAGTTCTTCCCGTATCATTTTTTCGTCTTCCACAACGGCAATCTGCTTCACGTAAGTTCCCTCCGCAATTTATTCTTCCCTTTTCGGCATCATCAACGTTAAAAGATAACGGCTGCTCAAGCGTTTTACTGCAGCAATATAAATACATTCTATCACAAAAAGCAGTAAAATCATAGCCGCGGAAACTATCATCAGCTCCGCGATATTTCCGCGGTTTTGTGAAGACAAAATGCCGGAAAACAGAGAACGCACTCCGAACATGCTGCTGACAAGCGAGACAGCAATCGGCAGTCCGAAAAACCAGTTGATCTGTTTTTTTGCCGCGCTGCATATCGTCTCATACGCCGCGCCGAGATGAACCAGCGTGACATATCTTCTGCTAACCTTTTGCTGTCCCATTAAAAACTGTACGCCAAGAATTGTATTGGCAATCACCAGAAAAATAACGGCAAGATAAATCGTGATATAGCTGGAGGCAACCACATAAAACAACTGCCGCCCCATGTTCTGCAGATAACTTTCATAATGAATCCCTGTTGTACCCAGCCGCTCATTCATTGTCAAAATCGCGTTCATCAGCCCCATTCCCGAAACCGCCTCCTTATCCAGAATACCGTTAAGATAAGCTTCACCATCGCCCTTTGTATAATATAAAAACGCATCGTCCGGTATAATTAACGCAAACGATAATGAAATCGCGCGGTCCGTAACAATATCTGTCTTTTGCACGCTTCCCGTCAGGTGCCACTGCTCCCCGTCAAGCAGTACTTCCGGTCGTGTTTTCAACACTTCGTTCATTATGCGCTCCCGCTCATAACCAGTAAACTCTTTATCCATATAAACCGCCATCTCATGTTCGCCAAGCTCCACAAGCGGCAGTCCCGCCGCGGATAACAGCTTGTTATAGCCGCTTTGTGAAATCAGATACGGATACGACTCATATCCTAAATTATTTATAATCACATCCCGTTCCACTGACTGCGGCATAGCGGATAACGCCTCAAAAACAGTATCCATCTGAAACGCGTTGTCGTAATCATCTGTTGTCCGTATATGCCCTATCCTGATTTCAAACAGCTCCGAAAAGTTAGAGGCAAGTCCGCACGTTTCGAGCGTTTCCCTGATATTTTCAGTACTGCTTTTGTATTCATAAAATGTATAATCCAGTACATGCGTTTCAGCCTTTCCCTGAACCCGCGCGATGGATACGCCCGCCCCGAAACAGCAAAGCGCGGCTAACATCAGCAGAGACGCTACTGCCAGCAATGTCCGGCGGTGAATCACATTTTCCTCAATCTGACGGAAATTGAATATATGAAGCTGACGTGTTCTGCCGTGTTCTGCCAAAAATCCAATCACGACGCGAAGACCGTAAAACAACAGAAACGTTCCCATAAGTCCCAGTATGACGGTCAGCCCCATCGTGCGGATAGAACGCCACGCGCCGCCGCTGATTGCGGACGCATATGCCCACGCGAGACAGCCAATCCCCAGGATTAACGCGGAAATATACACCAATACAGGTTTTTGTTTTTTTACCTCCTGCGTTTTATCGTTGAGCAGACTGCCAATTTGCGACTTCGCGATTTTGCCGCTCAGAATCAGAAACGCCGCAAATTTAATTGCGATAAACCCTGCCGCCGTGGCTAAAACAGCCTCTGCGGAAAATGAGAAAGAATGTCCGACTATTCCCATACCCACAAGTCTTGCCGTGACAAGGCTTATCAGCTCTGAAATTAAAACGGCAATGGGAATCCCAATCAAAAGCGACACCATACTGCTTTCCAAATCTTCCATCATCAGCATGGCAAACAGCTTTTTACGGCGCATTCCCATCATCAGGCACACGCCGAACTCATGCCTGCGTCGTTCGAGCTGAAATTTACTCGCGAAATAAATCAGAAAAAATAAAAGAAACAACGTCATTCCGAAAAAAATCGGAACCATGCCCATCAATTTATTTACCGCGTCACTTTCCATCCGTTTCAGAAAAATCATCACGTCCTGACGAGGAAATGAAAGCAGTACATAAAACGCCACAATCGATACCAGCAGGGAAGCAAAAAACAAACCGTTTTCCTTTCTGCTCCTTTTGCTGTTGCGCACCGCTAATTTAAATAACATTTGCACTGCCTCCTCCCATACAAGCTACAACATTTACAATTCTCTCATAAAAAGACGTTCTCGACTCTCCTGGCACATCTCTCCGCAGTTCATGGAACAGTTCCCCGTCGCGGATAAATAAAATCCGTTTACAGAAACTTGCCGCGCTGCAGTCATGCGTCACCATGAGAATCGTCGTGTCTTCGTCCTCGTTCATGCCCGCGAGTTTTGTCATCAGCGTATTGGCGTTTTTTGAGTCAAGCGCGCCCGTCGGCTCATCCGCAAGAACCATCGACGGATTTAAAATCAGCGCCCTTGCCGCCGCGATTCTCTGTTTCTGCCCGCCGGACATCTGCGCCGGAAACTTATCAAGCACCTCCTCAATCTCCAGATAGGACGCAAGCCGCGATAACCGCTCGCCGCTCTCCTTTTCTGAAACATTGTGGATAGACAGCGGCAGTAAAATATTCTCCCGTCCGGTCAGGTTATCCAGTAATTCAAAATTCTGAAAAAGATACCCTATCTTCTTCCCGCGGTACTCGGCAAGCGCCGCCCCTTTTAAATTTTGTACCGGCGTCTTGTCCATCAGAATTTTCCCGCTGTCTGCCGAAATTACCGTGGCAATGCAATTTAACAGCGTCGATTTTCCCGAACCGCTGCTGCCCATGATTCCAAGAAATTCCCCCTTCATGACCTGAAACGAAATTCCGTTTAACGCCGTGGTACGGTTCGCGGCTCTCCCGTAAACCTTTTTTAATGCTTCCACTTCTAAAATTGGTTCCATTTTCATTGACCTCCCATTTTTCTTTTTCCCTCTGAAACCATACTAGCATATGGACGGTCAAAATAAAACTTACAGTGAATGAAATGTTTCCGCTGGCTTCACTGCCCGCCGGTGATACACTTTCCCCGTTTTGTCTCATTTTTTCTTATGCTATTGACTTTTTACCGCTTGCTGATACAATCATATCAACAATACAAATGTATTATTTAAAACAGCTCATTTTTCCATGAAAATTGTGTGCAGAGAGGAAGGATAAAATGACACTTACACAAAAACGTATTCTTAATTTTACTTATCATCATTATTATTGCCGCAGTTTTAGGACGGCTTGCTTTCCGGGCATTTCTCAATATTTTGCTTGGCGGCACCATGTGGGGAGGCAACTTTTTATGAAAAAAGAGAAAAAGGAAAGCGGAATTTGGCACGCCTGAATACGACGAAGAAATCAAAGACATTTCCGCTCTGCTCTGGGTAAACGAAAACAGTATTCCTACCCTCCTCGCCTATGGAAAATATGATAAACTCCAGCCCTATGAAGGTTCGCAGAGACTTTTAAAAGCGCTTGAAGACAATCAGGTTCCGCATGACTACTATTTATGCGAACATTCCGGTCACGGTCTGCAAAACGATAATCAGGTATACGGGGAATATATGCGAAAGATATTGGAATACCTTGATATGTATATGCCTGTTAAATAAACGGCAGTTAGAACCGGATGGATACGCTGTCCTTTCTGCGTGTCCGCCCGGTTTATATCTTTCAAACATTCTTTTCATGAAACATCTCTAAAATAAGTATTGTATCTTTATCTTTTATTCGATAAAAAAATAATTATGCTCTACAAAAATATAGCTATAGTCACATTTAATATCATATTGCGATGAAATTTTTACACCAAATTGCGGGAATGTCTCAAATCGTCTGATGCCATTCGTTATATTACCCATAATTCTTTTTGAATTATCTTCTCCATAATTCTGCGTCAATTCATCGCGTAATTTTTTTAGCTTTCTTCTAACAATTTGTGAATATTCCAGTTTGACCAAACCACTATACCCCCAGCTCTTTCTCTAATTCATCTGCGGATATCGTTCCTTCGCTGATTACAGAATTTTCAGCTTCCTGCAATTTTAACAATAATTGATTTAACGCTTTCTGCTTATCTCATCCATCTAATTCCTGCATGTCAATAATAGCACAGGAACCATGTCCATTACGTGTAAGATACACCCTGTTCCCATAGGATACTTCATTTACAACCAGATAATTTCCCTCTTCTTTCTCCTTCTGCGCAATGAACATACAGCTCATCTTCCCCAATAAATTTCACAAACACGAAAACAACTCATTAAAATGTGTGATATGATAATCTGCATACGACATAATATTTTTTCTTTGCTCGTTATTTTTCTTTTCCAGCATTTCTGAAAAAACAGTTCCCATGCCTATTGACTTTGCACCGAATAATTCATTTGAACCGCCGTCTCCAACGAATAAACTTTGTTCAGGATATACATTTAACCGTTGCGTCGCTAATTCATAAATTTTTCTATCCGGCTTTAATAATCCTACATTGCACGAAAAGACCGCATCACAAAAATATTTAGACAACAGCGATTGATTCCAATATTTACAATCGATGCAGTCCGCATTACTTATCAATCCTAATTGTATATCCATTGATTTTAATTTTAATAAAACATCGAGTATTTCTTCCGATACCTTTGTCAGTGCATTCTTCATTCTCTCTTCACGGGCGTATAAAACTTTCTCTTTTTGAACATCACTCACCGCAAACGGCATAATAGATACTATTTTATCTATAACTTCTGTTCCTGTTTTAACAAAACCTAACGCCCTTTCACGATACAGGATATCATTTTCCGCATATTTCTCCCACTCGTCAACTGAAAGATTCAATATATCAAATTCATTATTTTCCTTTTCATATGAAGGAACGATTAACGTGAAAAATAAATCAAAAAAAATCGCATTTATCATATCCTTTTTCCTCCCTGCTCCTGCCAAAAATATCCTATCATCCTATATTTTCAATCCATGAAAAAAACTTATCCAGTCCCCGGTTCTCTTGCCTTGTTTCAAGAAACATTCCTGCCGTATACCATGAATGCGTATTCTTTTTATCCACAACGGTATAAAGTTCACATGCATTTCCCAGACGCTTTGCCTTTTCATAAAACTGCACCGCGCAGGAATAGTCAATCAATCCGTCATGCCTGCTTTGAATCAAAAGCATCGGAATAGGACTTTTTTCCATCAAAAAACACGGCTCCCCCTGCGTTCTGTCATAGCCTTTCGCAAACAACTGATTTAGGAGAAGCCTCACAGCCAAAGACTGCTTACCGGAAAAGCTGTACGGTCCTCCAACGCCGATAAACCCAATTATATTTGATACGTCAACCCCACATTCCTCCTGAATTTTTTTACTGTAACAGAGAATCGCGGACAAATGCGCCCCGGCAGACGGACCTAAAACAACTGCTTTTGAAATATCAATTCTATTTCTGTTCAAAAACGCAACTGCCGCCTGATATCCTGCGCATACGTCCTCAATCTGGCTTGGGTACTTATTCATCGGCGACAGCCTGTATCCCAGTGAAATGAAACGATATCCGTTTTTCGCAACACACTGTCCGACAAAGTCAAACAGTTTCGGGGTTCCCGCGTTCCAACCGCCTCCATGTACCCATACTATCACTTTATCACTTAAAATATTTTTGGGTTCATAATACAGAAAATACTGATGCCGGGTCTTTCCAAACGATACAGCCTGCGGTTTAATCTCCTGCTTTACCCGCAATATTTTACTGTACAGTCCCCAATAACTGAGGCTCTCACGTATTGAGTCCTTCATATTCATATACCTCTCGTTGTGATTTTCCCAATTATCTTACATAGTAATTTTATCACAGGTGCCGTCATATTGTCATTCAATTTCCTGACAGCCTGAAATCAAGCCTTTTATCCCTAGAATCAAATTACATATTTACACCGGAATTTGCATATAGTATAATTTTAACTGGTATTTATTTACTGAATTTCAAAGAAAAAACAGGAGTAACTACATGAAAACCATAGATATTATTGTGCCATGCTACAACGAACAGGAAGTTCTGTCAACGTTTTACAAAACGACACAGGAAATTGTACAGGCAATTCCAGACTGTTCGTTTCACTATATTTTTGTGGATGACGGAAGTCATGACGATACGCTGCTGATTTTAAAAGGACTAAAGGCAACCTACGAATCCGTAGACTACATTTCCTTTTCCAGAAATTTCGGAAAAGAAGCCGCTATGTATGCCGGTCTTTCCAATTCACAGGGAGACTACGTCATCGTGATGGACGCTGATTTACAGCATCCGCCGCTTCTGATTCCGGAGATGGTAAAAGCAATAAACGAAGGATTTGACTGCTGCGCCGCCTACCGCACCAACCGTAAAGGGGAAGCGCCTATCCGCAGTTTTTTATCGAGACAGTTCTACAAAGTCAACAACATGCTCACATCGGTGAAAATGCCTTACGGCGCCGTGGATTTCCGCATGATGTCAAGACAGATGGTCGATTCCATCGTTGCCATGAGCGAAGCGCAGCGTTTCTCCAAAGGCATCTTTAGTTATGTCGGTTTTGAGACGAAATGGATTCCCTACACAAATGTAGAACGGACGCTCGGCGTTACAAAATGGAAGCTTCGAAGCCTTTTAACCTACGCCATAGACGGCATCACTTCATTCTCTGTGGCGCCGCTTCATATGGTATCGGTTATGGGGGTGCTGCTTGCCGTTATCGCGATTTTTTACGGAATCTATATCTTTATTAAAACGCTGATATTCGGTGTGGACATGCCCGGTTACGCGTCAACAGTCATTCTGCTGCTTTTTATCGGCGGTCTGATTGAACTATCGCTTGGCATAATCAGCGAATATCTCGCCAGAATATTTATTGAAACAAAGAACCGTCCGATTTATATCGCGAAAGAAAATACAACAAAAAGGGAGTAAGCAATGGGCTCGAAAAAATATAACTACACGGCAGTCAGGGGAAAATTTGTCTACATTTTAGCGTTTATTATTCCGATGGTCATATTAATTGCCATCTATTTCGCGAGAGAAATCTATCCGTTTGGGGACAGCACCTATCTGCGTTCCGATATGTACCACCAGTATCTTCCGTTCTATTCGGAACTGTGGAACAAAATACGCGGTCTTGACGGTTTCACCTATTCCTGGAATATCGGTCTCGGAATTAACTTTACGGCTCTTTATGCCTATTATCTTTCTTCGCCGGTGAACTGGATTATTTTTTTGTTCCCTCATGAGCATCTCATCGAGGTAATGAATGTTTTCATTATCCTTAAAATTTCGGCGGCAAGCCTGACATTTACTTACTACATCTGCAAGCGGTTTAACACGGAAAAGATTTACGTTTCCCTGTTCGGGATGTTTTATGCACTTTCCGGCTATCTTGCGGCATATAGCTGGAACATTATGTGGCTTGACTGTATCGTTTTACTGCCGCTTATTTTTCTGGGACTGGAGCGTCTCGTCCGTGAGAAAAAGTGTTTTCTCTACGCTCTGACGCTTGGTCTTGCTATTTTATCCAACTATTATATTTCCATTATGATTTGCATTACAGCCGTCATTTACTTTATTTTCCTTGTAATACGGTACGCCAAAAGCGACCTCCGGTGGTATACGGTGACCATCCTTAATTTCGCCGTGTTTTCCCTCCTTGCGGGAGGACTTGCCGCAGTGCTTCTCATTCCTGAAATGTGCGCGCTGCGTTATACCGTTTCCAGCAACATCACATTTCCTAAGACCCTAACAGAATACTTTCCAATTCTGCAAATGCTGTCAAGACATTTGATGAACGTTCCGATTCATATGGGGCTGGAACACCACCCGAATATTTACTGCGGCGTCGCCGTATTTTTGCTGCTGCCGCTCTACGTGATGAATAAGAAAATCAATACGCGGGAAAAAGCCGGAAAACTCGTTCTGTTACTGATTTTTCTCGTTGCGTTTAATATGAATATCTTCAACTTTATCTGGCACGGATTTCATTTTCCGAACTCCCTTCCGTGCAGGCAGAGTTTTATTTACATTTTTATACTGCTGACCATGTGTTACGACGCATTCAAAGATTTAAAATTTTACTCCCGCGGCGAGCTGACCGCCTCATTCTGGATTGCCATAGGATTTTTGTTGTTCGCGGACCAGTTCCTCACGAACGGCGTCGTTGATTTTAAAATTATTTACATCAGCGGTCTGTTTATCGGACTGTATATGCTGCTTATCTATCTGTACAGAAACCGCCGCATTCCTTATATGTTTTTCCTGTTTCTGCTTTACACGGGGACCATTCTGGAATGCGCGCTTAATTTCGAAGAAACAGCGCTCGGCACAACAGACCGTACTTATTATCTCGAAGACAACAAGGATATCGCTGTTCTTTTAGATACTGCGAATGATTTGTCGAACGGCGCATTTTACCGCATCGAAAAATACTCCGGCGTCCGAACCAAAAACGACGCCGCATGGCACAATTACCCGTCCGTATCCACATTTTCCTCAACGGCAAACGGAGGGCTTACGAAATTGTACCGCAATCTCGGCATGGAGAGTTCCACAAACGCATATTCCTACAACGGCGCCACATATCTGTCCTCGGCGCTGCTTGGCGTAAAATACGTAATTTCCGACAAACAGATGATTGAAAATACGCTTCTTACGTTCATTGCCCAAAGCGGCGGCAGCTATCTTTATCAGAATAATTATGTGCTGCCGTTAGGATTTATGGTTCCATCCACATTTCCTATGGAGTGGGACAAACAGAACACCAATCCGTTTTCCGTCCAGAATTCTTTTTTAAGAACAGCATGCGGCGTGGAAAATGTATTCGTACCGCTTTCTTGTGAAAGCATAACCAGTTCGTCCGTTGCCATCAACCCGGCAAGAACGCAGCAGATATATTTCCGTGTATTAAACACAAATCTTGACACGGTCAATGTATATATAAATGAAAACAGCACTTCCTATAATATCAAGCATAACCACCTGATTGATTTGGGAATTTTAAACGCTTCGGACGAAATCCGCGTAACGTCAAATGACACGGATACCACGCTTTCCGTCCACGCTTACACCATCAATCAGACTGCGTTTATTGACGCGATGAACCGGCTGAACCAAAACGGGCTTCAGATAACGAAATTTAACAAAACGGAAATTAACGGCGTCATCACTGCTGAAACCGACGGATATATGCTGATGTCCATTCCGTACGACTGCAGCTGGAAAATCTATGTAGACGGCAGTCTTATCAAACAGGAATCCATTGAAGACGCGCTCACCCTAGTAGCTCTTTCCGCCGGCACACATAACATCCGCATGAAATATACGCCGGAAGGACTGCATTTGGGTATGACAATTTCCATAATTTGTGCTATAATTCTTGTTATGTTATTTGTTTTATCCAAGAAAAAGAAAATGTCTGCCGATTCAGGCAGCGCGGAGAAACTGCCGCTTGCGGACAATTCTCTGCCGAATAAGGAGGAAAAATCATGAAACTTTGGGGTGGACGTTTTACAAAGGAAACCAACCAGTTAGTACACAACTTTAACGCTTCAATCTCATATGACCAGCGATTTTACAGACAGGACATTGAAGGCAGCATCGCTCATGTCACGATGTTAGCTCAGCAGGGAATTATCACGTCAGAAGACCGTTTTGCCATTGTCAACGCGCTCCGTGAGATTTTGGACGGAATTGAAAACAAGACGCTTGTCATTTCCGATGAATATGAGGATATACACAGCTTTGTGGAGGCAACGCTTATCGAAAAAATCGGCGATGCCGGAAAGCGCCTTCACACCGGCAGAAGCCGCAACGACCAGGTTGCTCTTGATATGCGCCTTTATACCCGTGACGAAGTCAGACATACGGACGAATTGTTAAAGTCGCTTCTAGAAGTGATTCTTCGCATTATGGAAGAAAATACCGGTACTTATATGCCGGGGTTCACGCATCTTCAGAAAGCCCAGCCCATTACCGCAGCGCATCACTTCGGAGCGTACTTTGAGATGTTTAAACGTGACCGTCAACGTCTGTCTGACATTTATAAAAGAATGAACTACTGTCCTCTGGGCGCGGGCGCGCTTGCCGGTACAACGTATCCGTTAGACCGCGACTATACGGCGGAACTTTTACATTTCGAAGGCGCAACGCTAAACAGCATGGACTCCGTTTCGGACAGAGATTATCTGATTGAGTTTTTAAGCGCATTGGCAACCATTATGATGCATTTAAGCAGATTTTCCGAGGAAATCATTATCTGGAACTCCAACGAATACCGCTTTGTAGAGCTCGATGACGCTTACAGCACAGGAAGCAGCATTATGCCGCAGAAAAAAAATCCCGACATTGCCGAGCTTGTACGCGGTAAAACGGGACGTGTTTACGGCGCGCTTTTGTCTCTTCTGACTACGATGAAAGGACTTCCTCTCGCTTACAACAAAGACATGCAGGAAGATAAGGAGCTTACGTTTGATGCCATTGACACGACAAAAGGCTGCATTGCTCTCTTTACGGGCATGATTGACACCATGAAATTTAATCCGCAAGTGATGGAGACAAGCGCGAAAAACGGCTTTACCAATGCCACCGACGCAGCGGATTATCTTGTAAACCACGGCGTAACGTTCCGGGATGCCCACGGCATTGTGGGGCAGCTTGTTCTTCATTGCATTGAGAAAGGAATCGCCCTTGACGATATGCCGCTGGAAGAATTTCAGGCAGTCAGTCCTGTTTTCAAGGAAGATGTCTATAACGCTATCAGCTTAAAAACCTGCGTGGAAAAACGTCTGACAAAAGGCGCGCCAAGCAAAAAAGCGATGGCAGAAGCCATTAAAGCATGCCGCGAGTATCTGGACGGCAGTGGAATAGAATAGATGACATGCGGATATTTTCTTGGACCGATTAAATTCCGATTCCAAAAAATATCCGCGCCTGTCTTCTCATCAGTTTTACACATGGTTACATAACCGTTCCATACGCCTCACACTATTACCTCAAAATTAAGTTGACTCTTCGCTATGTTTGCTGCATGACCTATGCTTCAATTTCCCTGTTTGTAAATTAATTACATTTTGTCTATAAATTCGGCAACAGACTGTACTTTTGCCGCAAGCAGGCACCACTGTCTCAGTTTCTCCACATCTTCCTCATTTTGCAGACGCATCTCCAATTCTTCCGGAACTTCTCCATATAGTTCCAAAAGTTCAATCAAGGTCTGCCGCCTTCCTTTCTCCATCCCTTTCTCCATCCCCTCTTCCCATCCTTTTTCTTTTGCATACTCCATCAATTCATCAAATCTCATATAATTTTCTCTTACCTCCGGTAGAATTTTGACTTTGCTCACATACTCATGTACCATTTTCGTTGCTTCATCCGTTGCGTTTTCTTTTGTGCTCTTCTGAAGATATCTCAGCATTGCCTTTATATCCTCATTTCCGCCTTTTGTTCCATTTGTATAAAAATATATAAACTGCAGTCCGTCCTCATACTTAAGTTCCGGTACTTCCTCACAGTGATTCCAAAACCGGTACATCATATAATCTTTGCCAAATACATCAAAATTTGTAATGGTCAATACAAATAAATTCGGCAGTTTTGAAAAATCCCGCTCTCCGCTTTTCATCAGCCTGCTGTCAATTTTTGCCTGATAGAAGCGGTTGTGCTTCGGAAAATTCATTCCTTTCTGCAAATGCGGCTCCAAATCATAAATATTCATGTCCGGTTCGCCTTTTTGCCTGTTTTTCCCTGCAATCTCCTCCATAATCTCTACATCCATGCGAATCCCGCGCAGTTCCGGACGCATAGCAGGAACTGTCTTCTGCGCCGCCACATGAAGTTTTCTGATGTTCTTTTGCAACAGCACCGACAATACCGTCCTGCAAAATGCCTCTCCCACCTCCGGGTCCGTCGCAACGGCATTCATCAGAAAATCATCGATAACATCCAGTTCCTCAAATGTTTTGTTAATATTACTCATTCTTCCTCCCATTCCGGCAAAGCAGAAGAACGATTGAATATTTAAATATCTTAATTCTTCAGCTCTGCCAACAATATAATAATTCAAGTGAAAATGTCGGCGATATGCCAAAGACTTCCTATCCGTAAAGAATACGGATACAGATTTCCACTAACTTCTATATAACTATAAAATAAATACAATTGTTTGTCAACAAAATTTATACTCTCATCCGCATAAAAGGAAAGCACATTACTCCCAACAACAGAAATAAATTTGCTTTCCTCTTAAAAACATACTTCTTTTTACCTTACTCTCTCCAGTCCCCACTGGTCCCACATCCAAACTGTGTCTTCTTCCTTATCCGTTGCAATATGAAGCAGATTATCTTCTGTTATCTCCCATGATACAACCTGCGGCTTTAACCGCGACGACATCCAGAGCGCCTCTATCCTGTTTTCCACAGACTGATAGATAAAGATATGCTGTGAATATTCTTTATCGTTTTCCTCCTCCCAAAAAGGAAGATATTTGCCGTAACTTCCCCTTTTCCAAAGAAGCACAAGAAGCTCCTTGGCGCCGTCACCGTTTATATCCGCAACAAGAACATTCTCCACGTTCCAGCCGTCATCACTCTGCCACAAACACACGCCGTCTCTGCTCACAACGGCGCGGCGCTTGGCGAGTTTTACGACCTCGTCAGTTCCGTCACCGTTTAAATCACAGACAATCGTTTTATTCTGCCATCTGCCAAGAAAATAGCCATCCCGGATTAAAAATATAATAAAACCCGCAATGCCGGCTGCGCATACGGCAAACCAAATTAACGTCCCTTTACTTTGAACTCGTTTACCCATTCTGGCTGCTCTACTTTCTCCTGTTTCGTGTCAAAATCCGGCGTCCCGTCCGGATTTTCCGGATAATCCATCCCCAGTTTGATTCTCCACTGTTTATCCGTCAACCGCTCTGCAAGCGGCTGTTCAAATTCATAAAAGGAATAAACCGTACCCGCAGCAATCCTTAAAGAACCTTCCACATCAACAACAACATAAATGGTATTGACGGGACCTGTGCCGATTTCCAGCACCGAACCGTTCGGGTCGGTAGCAATATCTGTCACAACTGCCGCCGGATGCTCGTAAGGACTGGCATATCCGTCTACAAACTGGTCCTCTAACGCGTCATACCAGAAATGCTCCAGTTGTCCTCCGTATGTTTTAATGAAATCATGTTCTTCATCCGACAGGCTCTCGGAACGCAATTCCTTATTGGAAATTGTCAAAAGGCTTTCGGACAATTCCTCAAGACGCAGCAAATTTTCAGCATCCTTATCCGAAATAAGTTGATATTCCATAAGTCCTTCTCTTGTCAGTGCGCACAAATACGCAAGACCTGCGTACACTTTCGGCTGCGGTTCCACATATCCTCTGAAGTCGCGCTCTTCTACTCCTCCGCCGCCCATCTCCGCATAAACCTGTTTGGAATATAAAACCGAATCATGCTTCAGCTCCGTAAAACTTCCAAGAAATGTATTTAACTGCTTCCTGGTCCATGCATCATTCTGCATGAAGACCGGATAGCCTTCGCCTTTTTCTTCCGTAAGTGGTCTTATGGTATTTATCCAGTTACTATAGAGACTGGCTTTCCATGCGTCGTCATTTTCAGCCGCAACCGTATTCTGCAGTTCCTTGAGATTTTCCTCATAATTCCGGAAATCAAACGCCCCTGTTTCTTTTAAAATTTCTTCTGCCTCGCTGCTGCCAAAAACAGCCGGAATATCCATGGCAGACGGAAGCATTCTCTTCTCTCCCTCGTTGTTTTCCTCCACAGCCTGATAGACTAACTGCTGCATTGCCGCCGCGTCAAATGTCTGCCTCTGTCCCATAAAACGGAAACCCTCAATTTGCGCCTCACGTTCCTTGCCTGTTTCACACTCATATATCGGAACGGAATTGATTACCGGAGAATCCAATTCCTTTAACTTTTCCTTAAATTCCGTCCATTTGCCTGTATTCTCCATAAGAACGGTTAAATCGGCGTTTTTGTAAACCTCTTCCAGAACGGACGCGTATTCATAGATTCCCGGGTCGTCGCTGGCGCCCATAAAAAATGTCGTCACATCATAAATTTTATTCCATGATTCCGCCGCGCCGCAGTTTGTCATGGCGCTGGTCATCAATACCGCGCTTTTTGTCTCCTCGTCATTACTCTGCCGGAACGTCAGCCGTCCAAACCACATCATCGCCTGAAAATAGCGGGACAACTCCTCGCTCTCCTCATAGTATCCCCGCACAATATACTGGCTGTAATCCTCCTCTAACGGTCTTTCGGAAGAATTTTCCCAGCTCATAAGCGGAGAGACGGTTATTTGCGACGCGTCCGATATCAGCTTTAATTCCTGTTCCACAATATCCGCAACTGCCGAATCCGGCTGTACGCCGTCGTCAAGAAGTTTTAACGCTACGGTAAAATATGCCATATTCCTTTTCGCCGCGTTTTCCCAAGACGTTCCCAAAAGCAGTTCATACTGCTGCTTTGACGATGCTATCATCTCTTCGCAGACTGTCTTTAATTCATCATATAAATAATACTTTTCAACGTTTTTCAGCAAATGAGAAAAATACAGATGATATGTGTGCAGCATCGAGTCAGTTGTAATAAAATTCGGTATTAGCTCGTAACGATTTGACTCATACTGGGAAAAAAACTCATAATCGATGTCGTCCGCAACGAAAAATCCGTTTTCTAATAATTTCTGCTTCATCTCATCCGTAAAATAATAATAGTCTTCCATGTTAATAACATTGCTAAAATCCTTTTCCACCTGATAAACTTTCACATTAGGATTTGTTTCAATATCATACTCATAGACCGCTCCTGAACGCATAGACGACGGTTTCGTTAAGGAGAGTCTGATAACCGGCTGCTGCTCCTCATTTACCGTTCCATGTCCCTGTGTTGCCACCTCGTCCCCGTCGACATTACCCGGGGGTGGATTAATCAGAGAAACAAACACAATCACCGCAACAATGCAAAAGCATGCCGCCATCGTTCCCCACACTCTCCAATTCAGTTTCTTCTTCATAGATGTTTTAGCTCCCTTCACAATATTATCATCAAGTTCGCCAAGGACTTCAAAAAAATCTTCTTTCTTCATAATTCAAAGCCTCTTTCCGTCAAATACACTTTTAATTGTTTTCTTGTCCGTTCCAGTATTTTTGAAACGCTTCCCGGCAGCATTCCATAGTCTTTGGCAATTTCCGAAACAGAGTCTACATACCAGTAACGGCGTGCGAATATGTTTCTTTTTTCTGCAGAAAGACTGCTCACAAATAAATTAATCGTCTTTACCAGTTCTTTTTGGTCAATTATGTGCTCTACGTCGCTTGCCCCCGACACGCAGTCCCCCAGTTCATCCAAAGCAAGCGCCAGTTCGCCGCCGCCCCTTTTTTCGGCATGATTGCGCTTATATTTGTTGAAGGAAAGATTTCGGGTGATTTTACCAAGAAATGTCGCCAGTTGTTTTGGCCAATGTGCCGGCATCGCGTTCCATGCGTTCATATAAGTGTCGTTGACACATTCCTCCGCATCTTCTTCATTATTCAGTATATTTCTTGCAATCGATTTACAATAGCCGCCATATTTTTCTGCCGTTGCATAGATGGCCTGGTCATTCCTGTCCCAATATAACCGGATAATTTCATAATCATCCATAAAAATCCTCCTTTCACATATATACACAACATCTATGTGAAAATCTGACATACCTTTTTAAAATTTTTAAGGATAAAAAGATATTATTCGTATACATTCAGATGGATCGACCTGCGCACTGGATATAACGAAAGAATCAATTCAAATTCCTCGTCTTCCATTTTTCCCTTCTTATATAAATCTCCATTTATATATCCATTTACATAACTAAAAGTCAAAATAACTGTAACCTCTTCACCTGACTTTATCGTGGGACTCATCAACTCTATGCTGTTATTGGCAATCTCAAACAAATCCATGCTCATACCGTTTGAGCCGGTTAATGTTCCGATAACAAAATCATACGCATTCACTGTTTTATCTTCGCTGCCAATATTTTTCATTGTCATTTCCGCAAAAATAAAACTTAAACCATATTCCTCATTATATCTTTGATACCATTCTAAATTTCCCGCCTTTTCATACGCCCGGATAAGCTCCTCATAATCATAAATTTTGGTAGTGTTTACTTGAAATTCTATATCATCAATAAGCATTGACTCATTCTCGCAAACTTCTATCCTTTGCGCCTGTGGAATTTTTTTATTGACTTTATGAAAAAAATAAAACCAGACGCTAATTATTCCTACGAAAACTACAAATGTAATAGTTATCTTTTTTTTCATCAAGCTTCCTCTCTTTCGATATGACCTTCGGCGATTTGTATTATTTTATCACTCAACTCCGACAATTCCTGCTTATCATGACATGCAATAATAATTAACGCGCCTTCTTTTTTCTTTTTCTGTATCATCTTCTTTACGCGTTCTACACTGTCTGCATCCAATGCATTAAACGGCTCGTCCAGAATAATCAAATCGGGATTTTCAAAAAAAGCCGCCGAAATGCCTAATTTCTGTTTCATCCCCAGTGAAAATTTACGGAAAACCTTTTTATCATCAGGGTCCAGTCCCACATCGCAAAGCGTCCGTTTTATTTCTTCCAAACCTGCCTTCTTCTTAATGGACGCAAGAACTTTCAAATTATCAACCGCGGAATAATTCGCGATAAATGAAGGATTTTCAATCAGGATACCGATACTTTCCGGAAATGAAATGTCTTTTCCGATTATTTTCCCGTTTATTTCCACACAACCGTCCGTCGGATAAATCAATCCAGCTATCGCTCTCATCAGCATAGTCTTTCCGCTTCCGTTCGGACCAGCCAGCCCCCATATTTTTCCCGACGTCATTTGAAGGTTGATATTATCCAGCACCAAAACACCTTTCAGCTTTTTAGTATAATTTTTAACATTTATTTCCATAAACTTCCTCTTCTTCCTTTTTCAATAAATCTTTTTTCTGAAAAATAAAAATTCCCATCACAATTTCTATAATAACCAGCGTCAGCAAAGTAAACAATCCCCAAGCACTGTCTATCCCTTGAAACATCACACATTGATTCCGCAAAATCATTGTGTAATCCGCAATCAGAAAAGGAACCCTGAAATAGACTGATGCAATCACATACACCACAATGAAAAGGTATGCCCAAACAGGTTTTAGTATAAGTGATAGTATCATCTGTGAAACTGTCAGAAAAAGAGACATTATCATCGGAAGCGCTGTCAATGAAAAATAAAAGTAACTCTGCGACGGCAAATACGCCATATTCAGACCCAATACCGCAGAATAAATCTCCTTTGATGAAGAAAGGGAATCGTTTTCTATGATTGAAAACAAAAAAATTCCCAGCCAGACAATCACATGGAACAGCAGAACACACGTCAGACAATATGCGACCTTACCGATTATCCATCCGGTTCTTTTTTTCATGCGGATTAAAACCTGCAGCCCCATGTCGTTATGCATTTCATGATAAGCGTAATTTGCCGCTATGAACGGAACATAAAGCGTTAACAGCAGCCATATAATTCCAAAAGCCCGCCTGCGAGCTTATCGTACCGTTTTCGCGCAAAAAAGAAGTCTCTCTGTGAACGCCGGCGCATATAACAAAGCAAACCGGCAGCACAACAACAACCATTTTCAGCCAGTTTTTCCTGACGGCATTTTTCATATCATAAAGCAGAAAGTAAAACCTTCCCGTACCGGTTTCATTTCTTTTCATTGTAAAATTCCTTTCTAATACTGGCAAGCCACCCTGCCGCTAAAGCCAGCACCACCATGACGGACATCTGCCACAGAGACGCTCCATCAAATTCCCCCGTTGCAAACATCGCAAATACATCCGCTCTTACAATCAGTACGCCTCTTCCCATTATTTCTGTCACAAATATTAGCGCCGTCAACAAAAGAACCCATGACTTACTTTTTAATGTCCACCGCAGTGCCAGCAAAATAAACAGAAAAAATAAAAATTGCAGCAGCGCATTTGCATACAGTTCTACAAAAATAATAAAAACACTACAGTCCTCACGCAGACACGTTTTCGTCATGAATGCGAACACACTGTCCATTCTGTCCCACGTATACAATTCCAATCCCATGATATTAGCTGCCGCGATAAAATTGACAAAAAGAAGCGCTGTCAGTCCAATACCACCGGTTATAACCCAGCATACCTGTCTGACATATACCTTCCATTTCGCCGTATAGCGGATAACAATCTGTTCGGACATAAAACGATTAATGAACTCTTCATAAAAAAACAACACACACATCCACACCGAAATACTGACAAATATGCCGTATGAAATACTTTCCGCAAGCATGTCTGCCGTGCAGACTGTTAAAAACAGTCTTCTGAAATTTCTGACGCTGTTATACCACACATAACAGAATATTCCCACAAAACTGATAAGTTCTGCAAAAAATATTTTCATAATACTGTCAAACCGTTTCACTTCTGACCCCTTTTACAATCGCCAGCAGACTGACTGCCGCCAAAATCACCATATACATAACAATTGTTTCAAACTGTATAAACGTGCCGGATTGTGAAGGTTTTAAAAAACGAACAGGCACCAGTCCATACACCTGCGGGTCACGAAACACCGCATAAGAAAACAGGCTGTAAATAAACGGAAAACTCAGAATTGTAAACATATTATCCGAAACCAGTCCCAGTGACAGCGAAAAACATGCCATCAGTCCCGAAAATACAAAGATTAATAACAGATACCGCATAATATACCAATACGGATGCGTATAAAACAATTCCACCCACATGGACGAACCGTCTAACGGGTATGTACCCGTCGATGCTTCCGGAAGAAGCGAGGGCAGTGTTGCCGAAGTAAGCAGCAGATTTACAACCAGCGGCAGAACAACGACAAATCCCGATGCCAGAAACGTCACCGCATATTTTGCGAAATAATAATTTTTCTTTTCATTTCTAACAAAATAGTTTTTAATCACACCTGATTTTCTGTCGGTATAGAGGCTCGCTGAAAAAGGCGCCGTACAAAGCAGCGGTAAAATCATAAAAAACGTATAGCTCCAGAAACTGTAAAGCTCTCCCCCTATCCACTTTTCAAACACGCCATGCGGCATCAATGTGCCGTAAGTCAGAGACAGATTTTTTGCAGCAATGCTCTCCTGATACCCTAACGCGGATAACACAACCTCACGATACTGTGACATGGAAATAAACATCCCCAACAGCAACGCGCCCCAGAAGGACGGACTGCGAAGCAGCCTGTTCCATTCGATTTTTAACATACACCTCACTGTGTTCTCTCCTTATCCAACATAATAATCGGCGCGTTCCCGCTCTGTCTCCATTGCATACTTCCACGAAAATCTGCCAGCAGCCCCGCCTGATTTCCCTCCATGAATTTTTCCAGATAAGGGAAATACAGTCTCTGGCTGACTGTCTGACCGCTCTCTATAACGCAGTGGAACATATCGGTGCCCATGGAGTACGGATTCGACATATACTCTAAGCTGTTATACCATACCATTTGTCCCTCATCATTAATCATACACACTTCAAAAGAATTCCACAAAAACAGCACCGTCTTTTCATTTGGATTATACGCGTCCATATCCACCACCAGACACTTTATCTTCGGTAGCGAACCGTCTTCTTCGTCTGTATAGTACCTGTTAAAATAATTCTCACGCACAATACGCCGCTCCTCAGGAATCTCATCGGGCATTCCGTCTGTAAAATAATACTCATTGATTGTAAAAATCAATGAATCCATCGTGAAATCCTTCACATCATACAGATTGGGGATATCGCCGATTTCTATCTTTTGCCCTATCAATTCATCTTCGTCCTCTGTGGCCTCCTCCCCAAATGATACTGTTTCTTTGCTCTTTGCCGCCATTCTCACATCAAACACATTTTTAAAATCATTTACATTGATGTTGAACGATGAGGAAACATCTTTTTTCATAAATATTGAACGAAATACAGGGAGGTTGTCCTGTATATAATAACCGCTCAGCCCCATTACAATCACCAGTAGCAGGAGGGTCGTAATCATCTTTTTTGTTTTTCCGCTCATACTCTATTCTGATTCTCCTTTATAACAGGGATATCTCATTCCTTATAAGATATCCCTGTTCCAATGATAATACTATTTAATATAATCCGTCGGTGGAAGCACACCGGCCTGCGGCACACTGTCCTGACTCCAAAAACCTGATACCGCTCCCGGGCTGCCTGTAGCAGATACCGCCGCCGCAGAACATCCTCTCTCACAAACATCATTATACATGAACCGCGCACAGTCAAGATAATTAAACAGATAATAGCGCCCCATGCTGCAATCGACCG
>CAJTZH010000036.1 GCA_910584325.1 uncultured Lachnospiraceae bacterium
TGATACAAGCGCCAGCACCCGCCCCGTATGAGTGTCAAGAATCGTACAGGAACCGGAACAAGGGCGTAATGCAAGCTGCGCCGGTGTAATCTCACACCGCCGAATCTTTTCCACAAGGAAATCATACGGTTTTACGGTACCCATAATCAATTTTCCGTAAGCGTCGTTGTCATATGGAAGCACGCCTTGATCATAGAGAAGGATACAGATTTCGCTTCCTGACAACTGTGTGTAACGAATCATAAACCGGTAGATTTTTTTGTTAAATTCCGTATCTTCTTTACAATCTTCAATGATATAACTTACAAGACTCGAGTACGCCTCTGTCAGACTGGAATACTCCGCGTTCGTAAATTTGGAAACATCAATCCAGTTTTTGGCAAGCGCATAGGATAAATATTCTTTCAGACTGATTGTTTCGGCAACCCACTCTTCATATACGGAATCGATTCTGTCCACATTTGTACTCATAATAATGCCGTCCGACACCAGGTTCTGATAAATGGTATAGATATATACCTGCATTTCTTCACTTAGATTTTCATAATGCGTGTCGTTATCCGTCAGTTCATTGAACACCCTTGTAAGAACTTCATCCTGCTTTGTCAGAAATTTGGCATAGACGGAAGTTTCCGTCGCTGTTTTCTGTTCCGCGATTTCACTGATGGAAATAACATTATTTTCAATTAAAGCATTGTAAACGTTTTTAATTGGAATAAAGATATCGGCAATCGTCGTTCCGTCCGACTTGTAAGTATACTGCTCGTCGCCTGTAATAATCTTTCCCACGAGAATTTCGGCAATCTGTTGTTCGAGCGCCTTATACACTTTCTTCTGCAGTTCAATATCGATGGTAAGATATACGTCGCTTCCCGTTACGGGAGCCGTCTCGGAAATAATCTCGGTAATACGTCCGACATTGTCCGTATAAACGGTTCTTGAGCCTTTTGTTCCCTGCAGATACAGTTCCATCGACTGCTCGATGCCGGATTTGCCGACAACATCGTTTGCTGCATACTGGTCGTTCTGCGCCGACAGTGATTCTAATTCGTCCGTGGAAATTTTACCAGTGTAGCCTAAAATATGTGCGGCATAAAAACCGTCCACATATTTGCGGATATACTCTTCCGAAACAGACACGCCAATCAGGGAGCCTGAATTTTCTAAAATTTCCGCTACCGTCTCATCATTCACATCGTACGCCATGGTAAATTCCATGGAACGCTGATAAGCGTTCGCCGACATATAAGAACGGAAATTCAAGATATAAACGACCATTTCCGGTGAGTATTTTGTCAGATCAATTCCGTAAAATTTCTCGCCGGCAAGAAATTCCACAACGTCCGCAGCGGTTGAATGCACCTGCTCATCGCTTAAATCACTGATTGTTTTCACGCCGTAACTGTCGCGCAAGAACCGCAGCCTTGCATTTTCGCTGGATACGTTAAAGTCATATTTACCGTCCTCATTGACGATAATCGAATAATCACAGCTTATTTTTTCATGGTGCTTTTGCAGAATCTGTATTGTGGAAGCAATAACATCATTAATAATTAAATTTTTTGCCGCCAGCGAATCATACTTACCGCTGTCGCTGATTTTAACGGAAAACGCTAAATCATTGTAGGCAAGCAGAACGCCATTACAGTCATATATATTGCCGCGTGTGCTGGCAATGCTTCTTGTTGTCTCGATATCGCTGGATATGGAGGATAGATATTCTTCACCCTGAATAATCTGAAGCTCAAACAGACGCTGTATCAAAATGAAAATCATAATGATAAACAGTGTCGCAAGGGGAAGAAGTCTGGATTTTAACATTGCCAGAATGTAGTCCTTAATCTCCTGATACATATTCGGTCACTTTCCTTCTATCTTTCTTTTCAAAAACACCGCTTAAAATGTACATCGGCTTGTATAAAACAGCCATACACGCTATGGTATACATGGTGCCGGGAATAATAATCCTGCCGATATAATAAAATACATCCAGTTTATTGTAAAGCAGAAATCCTCCTATGTACGTTAAAAACTCGTAGCAAAATGACGCTACAATGGTGATTATCATTGGAATTATCATTCGTTTCTGATCATACTCTTTTTGAAACAGACCTGCGATATACCCGATATAAGTAAACGCAAGGATAGAAAACCCTAACAGAGAGGTGTAATATAAATCATAAATCAGCCCTGTAACGAAACCGGCAAAAATGCCCTCATTTTTCCCTTTAAAATAACCGAAACAAATCGGAATCAGTATCATGATATTCGGGGATATGGAGGCAACCGCAATCGCATCGCATAAAGTTGACTGTAAACAGTAACAAACAATGGCAAGCGCCGTAATACATAATTTTCTCTTCATAAATATCACTTCTTATCCAGTATCACCAAAACTTCCTGAAGATGTTCAAAATCCACTACGGGGATGAGATATCCCGACTGCGTCAGACTGTTCGGGTCCATCGTCACTTCCTTGACATAACCGATTAACAGTCCTTCCAGATACTTACTGCTGATATTGGAAGTAACGACTTTGTCACCGTCCAGAACTTCGGCGTCTTTCTTAAAATATTTTACATAGATATAGCCGGAATCCATCAGATTCAGACTGCCTTCAACAGTACAGCTTGCGCCTGTATTGATCAGCATGCCGCTTACATGATTGGAATCGTCTATAATCGAACGCACGTTGGCATAATGTTTGCCGACGTCCGTTACGATTCCGACAAGCCCTCCGTCGGCAATAACGTTCATATCAACTTCAATTCCGTCTTCACTGCCTTTGTCAATCGTAAATACGCTGTACCAGTTTCCCGGCTGCTTTGCAATGACTCTTGCCGCCGTTTTTTTGTAGTTGGCGTATTTATCGTCTAAGTCGTACAATGCCCTAAGACGTTCCAGCTCAAACTTATTCAGGCTCAGCTGGCTGTTCTCTTCTGTCAGTTTGACGATTTCTTCTTTCAGTGCAAGATTTTCTTCGCTGATTCTGGAAAAATCTTTTAAAAGCGTATATTTTGAATAAACATAGGTACCGATATCGTTGATGCCTTTCTGCATGGGAACCACAACGACAGAAACCACGTCTTTTACCGGACGCGAAATGCTGTCCGTGAACAGCGAAACTGCCATCAGGGCAACGCAGACAATCGTAATTCCCGTAAGCCACTGTTTGGATGAAACGGATACTTTTGGTAACTTTTTCATGAAATCATTCCTCAAAAATTATATATAATTCTTTTCTTTTGGAAGGTATGCAAGCTTGCGGTATGACGGTGTGCTGATAATGGATTTAATGCCGTCTACAACACTCTCCGAACCGCTGCCTACGATATTAGCCTTTAAGTTTGTTTCAGTCTCGACAAATGCTTTCAGATTCTTAATTGCAGACGTTCCGCCTGTAATATTGATACCAAGCTCAATAATATCGGCGGCAAGCTCCGGCGGCGTTCTCTCCAGAATCATCTTCATTGCATCCATAATCGAGCGCAGATGGTCGATAATCGAGTCATAAATTACATCAGATGATACATCCACCGCAACAGGAAGACCCGACATAATATTTCTGCCGTACGCCCTCGCAAACATCTCCTCTTCCTGCATGGCGCTGCCGATTTGCTTTTTAATGCTCTCTGCCGTTTTACTGCCGATAACGAGGTTATAACATTTGCGCACACCGCTGATAATACTATCGTCCAGCTTGTTCCCGCCGATTTTGATGGATTTGCTTAACACAATGCCGCCAAGCGACATCACGGAAATTTCCGTCGTGTCCGCGCCGATGTTGACAACCATAACGCCCTTGGAGTCTGTGACGTCGATTCCTGCCCCGATTGCATCGGCAACCGGCTTGTCCACAATATAAACGTTTTTGGCTTTTACTTTCGCGGAACTGATAAGGTCATAAAACGCCCTCTTCTCCACTTCCGTGATATCAGTCGGAACCGCTACATAGAAATCATTCGCGCCTGAAAATTTATCCCGGTTAATCTTTCGAAAGAAACACTCAAATAATGTCTCCATGTTTTCAATATCCGCAATCACTCCGAATTTAACCGGATAAGAAACGATGATATTCTCCGGAGCTTTTTCATGCATTAAGTAAGCTTCGTCACCAAATGCCATAATTTCTGATTTATTTGCAATTGCTATAATATTTTTCTCATTTAAAACGGTATCCTTCTCCTTGGAATACAGCTTGATATTGCTGGTTCCGATATCTACTCCGTAAACATTTGCCATTTCTAAGTACTCCCTTCAATTAATAATTCCTTTGTCTCTCAGACTGATATATGTATTATCACCAATTATAATATGGTCTATTATCCCAATTCCAATAAATTTTCCGATACTGCTGATATTACCGGTCATAACGACGTCCTCGCTGCTTGGTTCGGGATTGCCGCTCGGATGATTATGAACCAGAATAATATTGACTGCCTCACACTTTAACGCCTCGATAAATATCTCGCGCGGCGATATAATCGATGTATTGACCGTTCCTAAGGAAACTTCATATTCTCCGACATAATGACATGCCGTATCAAGCATCAGCGCCATAATTTTTTCCCGTTTCAGATACCGCATGTCCTCCATATAGTAATCCGCTACCGACTGGGCGGAATCAAATTTCATCTGCCGGTTATGCGAACATTTGACAATCCTTCTTGACAGTTCGCCGATACACTTCACCTGCACTGCCTTGACTTTGCCGATTCCACGGACTTTCATTAAATCTTTCACGGAAAGGTCCATGATGTTTAGCAGACCTCCGCCCTGCGCTCCCAGGGAAAGAACCCGTTCCGCCAGAGCGACGGAATTTTCGTTTTTTGTTCCGCAGCGTATAATTACTGCCAGCAGCTCCTCATCGCTTAAAGTCTGCGCTCCTTTTAAAAGGCATTTCTCGTAAGGTCTTAATGACTCGCTTTTTTCTTTCATTGTCATAACCGTTGTTGAAAATGTGGTATGTTATCCCCCGTGTATTACAATAAACGGTAAATTAATATGGCAATGATAATTCCAAGAATACTGGCAATCGTAATTCTGATAGTCAGCGCAAATGTAATCACAAGCACACCCAAATCAAGAATAATCGGCGACGTAAGACCGAACGTCTGACCGTATTTCAGCCAGCTGATATTGGTCAAATCACCGATAAATCCACCAATTACAATTCCTGCAAGAATCAGCAGTAATAATGCCCATCCGCTTTTACTTTTCATCATCGCCATACACTCCTCTTCAACAAGATAACAAGTATCTCATTGTCCTTTATTTTATCACAATCAAAAAACCTTGTATACTAAATTTTTACAATCTTACCAGTCCTGCGTCAAGCATAGACTGTAAACTCTTTAAAATGCCGAATTTCGCGTGATACCAGGTAAGTCCTCCCTGAAAGAACGCCGTATAAGGCGGTTTTAGCGGTCCGTCCGCGCTCAGTTCAATGGAGGAGCCCTGTACAAACGCTCCTGCCGCCATAATCACCTTGGCATCATATCCCGGCATATCCCACGGTTCAGGCGTCACAAAGCTGTCTACCGGCGCCGCCGCCTGAATCCCCTTACAGAATGAAAAAAGCCCCTTTGGCGTAGCGAGTTCCACTGCCTGAATGATGTCATACCGCGGCTCGCTGCCGTTTGGAAGCACGGTAAATCCTAATTTTTCATAAACATTTGCCGCAAAGATTGCGCCTTTTAGGGCGCCTGCGGTCACAACCGGAGCAAGGAACAGTCCCTGAAAAAAAGTCTGATTTAGTCCGAGCGTCGCGCCCACTTCTTTTCCGAGTCCCGGCGATGACAGACGGTAAGCAGCCAGTTCCACGTATTCTTTCTTCCCTGCGATATACCCGCCCACAGGGGCAAGGCCGCCTCCCGGATTTTTTATCAGGGAACCGACAACCAGATCCGCCCCCGCATCGGAAGGCTCAATCGTCTGCACAAACTCACCATAGCAGTTATCTACCATACAGATAACGTCCGGTTTTATGGATTTGACAAAAGAAATCAGTTCGCCGATTCTCTCCACGGACAGCGTAGGCCGTTTAGCGTAACCCTTGGAGCGCTGTATCGTCACAAGTTTTGTTTTTTCGTTGATGGCGGCACGAATGCCGTCGAAATCAAAACTGCCGTCCTCGTTTAAATCGACCTGACGGTACGAAACGCCGAACTCTTTAAGACTCCCTTTCGACTTACGGATACCGATGATTTCGTCCATCGTATCGTAGGGCTTTCCTACCGGTGACAAAATCTCGTCTCCCGGACGTAAATTGGCGGACAGCGCGATATTTAACGCATGGGTTCCGCACATTATCTGCGGACGCACCAGCGCGTCTTCTGTGTGAAAAACGGACGCGTAAACTTCCTCAAGCGTATCTCTTCCAATGTCGTTATAGCCGTATCCCGTTGACGCGCAAAAATGCGCCTCGCTTAAATGGTGTTCCTGCATGGCAGAAAGCACTTTCATCTGATTATATTCCGCCGTTTCGTCAATTTCACAAAAACGCGGTAACAGTTCTTTAAGAACCGATTCGCCGAACGCATAAACGTTGTTATCAATTCCAAGCTGTTGATACATTTTTTCCATAGTGTTCTCCAATCTTTTTAAGCATTGCTTCCTGCATCCGCTCTTTTTTATTGTCAAAATCCGGATAATTCATCCAAATCACGTCTTTTTCCCGTTTAAACCAGGTAATCTGCCGCTTGGCAAAATGTCTCGTATCACGTTTTATAATATAAACCGCCTCCTCAAGCGAAAGTTCGCCGTCAAGATACGCAATGATTTCCTTGTATCCGAGTCCTTTCATGGAAACCATGTCTTTTGTACAGCCCAGTTCGCGAAGGCGTTTTACTTCCTCCACAAGACCGTCCGCCATCATCGCGTCAATCCGTTTTTCAATCCGCTTATAAAGGGCGTCCCGCTCGTCATTGACAACAAAATAAATCGCGTCAAACGGCGATTCCTTTTGACGCTCCGTCTCGTTATGCACGGAAATTTTCCCGCCGGTCTGTTCGTGATATTCCAACGCCCGAATGACGCGTTTTACATTATTGGCATGGATTTTTTCCGCCGCCGCGGGGTCTGTTTTCAGAAGCATATCGTGTAAAACCTGCGCGCCCTGTTCGTCCGCAATTTTTTGCAGATGGGTTCGATAAGCGGTATTTTTTTCTTCCTCGGAAAAATCAACGTCTTTTAAGACGGATTGGATATAAAATCCCGTTCCGCCCACAATAATCGGCAGTTTCCCGCGTGATAAAATATCTTCAACAGCCTGAAACGCCATTTTTTTGAATAAAAATATATTAAACTCTTCAAAAGGCTCCAGACAGTCGATTAAATGGTGGACAACTCCCTGCGTCTCTTCCGGTCTGATTTTTGCCGTACCGATATCCATATGGCGGTAAACCTGCATGGAATCCGCGCTGATAATCTCGCCGTTTACCGCTTTCGCGATTTGGATGGACAGGTCTGTTTTCCCGACGGCAGTCGGTCCGGTAATGATAATTAAAGGTTTTTTTTCAGTCATCATACAATTCTCTTAAATTTCTTTTCCAGTTCATATTTACTCATGGAAATAATCGTCGGTCTTCCGTGTGGACAATTGTAGGGATTTTCAAGTCCCATCAGCTCGTTGATTAATGCTTTCGCCTCATACTCCGATAAACGGTTGTTGCCTTTAACCGCCGCCTTACAGGCGATGGTCGCCATTCTGTCCGTGACGGACGTTACCGTTTTGTAATTTCCCGTGGAAAGCTCGTCCAGAATTTCCATAAAAACGTCTTTTTCGTTCAGACCGAACAGCTCCATCGGCACCGCTTTTATGGCGTAATCCTTTCCGCCAAACTCTTCGATTTCATATCCAAGCGCAGCGAAATGTTCCATATGTTCGTTTAACGTCTCAATATCCGCAGCGCCAAGTGTCACCACCACCGGCGGCATCAGATTCTGCGAATCGGCGCGGTTTATCTTATATTTTGCCATAATCCGCTCATACAGCACTTTTTCGTGCGCGGCATGCTGGTCGATGATATACAGCTTGTCCTCAAATTCCACAAGCCAGTATGTAGAAAATACCTGACCGATTATTTTGTGCTGCGGACTGTTTTTTTCGTCCAGCAGAAACGCCGTCTGCTCCGCTTTTGTAATCTGCACCTGCTCTACGCGCGGTCTGTCATAGACGGACGGTTCCTTGAAAATACCCGGCGTTTGTTCTTGTATCGGGTTCTCTACCACACGCTCATTTTGTACTTCCTCATTTTGCCGCTTTACCTCGAACGGCTCGGGTATACGCGCAGACTTTTCCGGCTTTGGCACGTTTTTTTTCTCTTTTTCAAAAAGCGTTACGTCAGGAATAAATTCTTTGTGCGTCAGCGCTTTTATAATCACGTCAAGCACCACGTTATAAATTTCTTCGCCGTTTGAAAAACGCAGTTCCATCTTGGTCGGATGAACATTGACGTCAAGGAGGTTCTGGTCGATGGTAAAATGCAGCGCCGTAAACGGATACTTGTGCTGCATCATAAACGACTTGTACGCCTCTTCAATCGCTTTGTTAATAATATTGCTTTTAATAAATCTGCCGTTAATATAGTAATTTTCAAAATTGCGGTTTCCACGGTTTACCACCGGTTTCCCGATAAATCCGGCGATGTTTAACTGTTCGCTTTCATAACTGATTGGAAGAAGGTTTGCCGAAATATCCCTGCCGTATACATGATAGATGATATCTTTGATATTGCCGTTTCCTGACGTATGCAGCTTATTCTGATTATTGCTGATAAAACGAAACGACACGTCAGGGTGCGACATCGCAAGCTTTTCTACGAGCTCCGCAATATAATTTCCTTCCGTCACAGGCGTTTTTAAAAACTTTCTTCTCGCCGGCGTATTATAAAAAAGATTGCGGACGATAAATGTTGTGCCGTCGGGACATCCCACGGCTTCAAGCTGTTTTTCTTTTCCGCCCTCTATCACATAGCGCGTTCCCATCAGACTTTCATGCGTTTTTGTAATCAGCTCAATCTGTGCTACGGCAGAAATGCTTGACAGCGCCTCACCGCGAAATCCCAATGAGGAAACGGTCATTAAATCCTCAACGGATTGGATTTTGCTGGTCGAATGGCGCAGAAACGCGACTGGGATATCATCTTTTTCAAATCCCTGCCCGTTATCGGTAATGCGGATAAAAGAAATGCCGCCGTCCTTAATCTCAATCGTGACCGCCGTCGCCTTAGCATCAATCGCGTTTTCCACCAGTTCCTTGACCACGGAGGAAGGACGCTCAATGACCTCGCCCGCCGCTATTTTATTGATTGTAACCGAATCCAGTACTTTAATTGCCATATCCGTTCTCCTGTTATATTCCATTCACAATCTCTTCCAGTAATTTTCCAGTTGATGAAATATTCCGACTATATTCACAATGTTCCTTCTGACATGAAATACAATAATATAATTCATCTGCCCGCAGACAGCCTCCCGGTATCCTTGATTTGCCCGCTTTCTATCTGCTGTTGTGACAGTTCGATATCTCTGTATACGGAAAGCCGATGCAAGGTTCTTTCATAAATTTCCATACTCATAATAACCATATCTCCATATCCGTTTTTGGTGATATAGATAGGTTCTTCTGATTTGTGGCACATATCGGAAATCTCCGAAGTATTATTTTTTACCCTTCGCCCCATTTTTCGGTTTTACCTTGACCGAATTACCGTTGACGATAATCGTATCAATACTCCTCAAAAAGCTGGAAAACCTGCTGTAACCATAATCCTTGACGTCAAACTTTTTATGTTTATTCACCAGTTCTTTCTGAAGGATGGACAAATTATTCACTTCCCCGTGATTCTTTTGAATGCAGGATACAATCTCGTCAATGATTACTTTCTTGTCGGTTTGTTCATTTAATTCAACGACATAGAAATTATCTTTCTTGATGATTTTCAGCCTTGTACACGTATCTTCCAAAAATACCGCCAGTTTTGTATATCCGTAATTGCGGACGTCAAAATCAGGATATTTGCTGTTGAGCTTACTGCCAATCTCGCCCATATGGGTCGTTTTTCCTTTGTTTTCATTATCATTGATAAACGCGATAATCGTTTCTTCAATTTTGGGAACCGGAATCACAGCCTCGGTATCTTCGTCAATCTTTCTGGCAGAATGTAAAACCTCGGTTTTCTCTGGATTCTTCCCGGCAGCATGAACCACGTCCGTTTTTTCGGTCTCGTTTTTACTAATCAAATCCAGATAAATAAATTTGTTACACGCCTTTGTCAACGAAACCGGGGCTTTTGACTCGCCCATGCCGATGACGTACATGTTTTCTTCCCGAAGCCGCATTGCCAGTTTCGTAAAATCACTGTCGCTTGTCACCAGACAAAACGCGTCTATTTTGCCGGAATACAGGATATCCATGGCGTCGATTACCATCGCGATATCCGTAGAATTTTTTCCGGTCGTATAGTCAAACTGCTGGACGGGCGTAATCGAATATTCCAGAAGAATACCCTCTTTCCAGCTTGTTCCTTTCGCCCAGTTTCCGTAAATTCTGCGATATGACGCATATCCGTAATTTTCGATTTCTTCAAAGATTACGGACACATATTCAGCGGAAATATTATCCGAATCAATTAACACGGCTACCCGTTCTTTTTCAATAAATTTTTCCATTCACTCACCCCTGCCATCTGTTTTTAACCTTATTTTGCAAGCCAAACAACGTATTTAACGCTTCAATTGGCGTAATATTGCTCAAATCGATATTTTTTAGTTCCTCCAGAATATCATCGTCTTTCACGACGTCAAACAGCGACATCTGTTCCAAATCGACCTCGTCCAGTTTGTGGCGTTTTTTCTTCGTCTGCGCCTGCCCGAACGCCGCCGCGATATCGCGCGCTTTCTGTGAAATGTCGGCGTCGCTTAACTCTTCCACCAGTTCCTTTGCCCGCGCGATAACCGAATCGGGAACGCCGGCAAGTTTGGCAACCTGGATGCCGTAGCTTTTGTCCGCGCCGCCTTTGATGATTTTTCGCAAAAAAACAATGTCGTCTCCCTGCTCTTTAACGGCGATACAGTAATTATTCACGCCCGCAATCGTGCCTTCCAGTTCCGTCAGTTCATGATAATGCGTGGCAAATAACGTTTTCGCGCCAAGAAGTTTCGTGTTGGAAATATGCTCCACGACCGCCCACGCGATGCTTAATCCGTCAAACGTGGACGTGCCGCGCCCGATTTCATCTAAAATCAGCAGGCTGTTACTGGTAGCGTTACGCAAAATGTTGGCGACTTCCGTCATTTCCACCATAAATGTACTCTGTCCCGACGCGAGGTCGTCGGATGCGCCCACGCGGGTAAATATTCTGTCCACAATACCGATGTCCGCTGATGACGCCGGTACAAAAGAACCAATCTGCGCCAGCAGCACAATCAGGGCAGCCTGCCGCATATAGGTGGATTTTCCCGCCATATTGGGTCCGGTGATAATCGAAACACGGTTATTGGCATTATCCAATAGAATATCGTTGGCGACAAACATATCGTTTTTTATCATTTTTTCCACGACCGGATGCCTGCCCGCCTTAACGTCTATCAGACCTTTTTCATTGATGGACGGTCTGACATAATTATTCTGCTCCGCGACAAGCGCCAGCGAACAAAACACGTCCAAATCGGCGATTGCTTTCGCGGTGTTCTGGATACGAAGCACCTGTTCGGCAATTTTTTCGCGGATTTCACAAAATAAATCATATTCCAGAATGTACAGCTTATCTTCCGCGCCGAGGATAATGTCTTCAAGTTCTTTTAATTTCGGCGTGGTGTAGCGCTCCATATTGGATAACGTCTGTTTGCGGATGTACTCGTTTGGAACGAGGTTCTGATAGGAGTTCGTGACCTCAATCGTGTATCCGAACACTTTGTTATATTTTACACGGAGATTTTTGATGCCGGTTTTCTCTTTTTCCTGCATCTCAAATTCCATCAGCCAGTTTTTACCATCTGTTTTGGCATTTCTTAAACGGTCTACTTCCTCATGGAACCCGTTTTTAATAATGCCGCCCTCGCGGATGGTAACAGGCGAATCCTCGTCGATAGACGATTCTATCAGGCTGCGGATATCAAAAAGCTCGTCCATCCGCTCGTCGATTTCATGAAGCAGCCCTGTGTCAAAATCGGCAAGCAGCGTCTTAATGTGCGGCAGCATGGACAGCGAATTGCGCAGGGATATCAAATCACGCGGATTGACGGACTTACATGTAATCTTGCTCATAATCCGCTCAAAATCATAGACCGGATTTAAATATTCCCGCAGTTCCTCCCGGACAATCGCGTTTTCCACCAGATTCGCGATGGCGTCCTGCCGTTTTAAAATACCTTCTTTTTCTACCAGCGGCTGTTCAATCACCGTTCTCATACGCCTGGCGCCCATCGCCGTTTTTGTCTTGTCGAGCACCCACAGAAGGGAGCCGCGCTTTTGTTTTTCACGCAGCGTCTCCACAAGTTCAAGATTCCTTCTTGAGGAACTGTCAATAATCATATATTTTCCCGTAGCGTACGGAATCAGCCGCGTGATATGGGCAAGGGAGTTTTTTTGCGTTTCGATTAAATACTGCATCAGCGCGCCGGAGGCAATGATGCCTGTAGGATAATCCGCAAGTCCCAGTCCGTCAATACTTTTTAAATTGAAATGAGTAAGTAATGTCCGTTTACATAAATCCTCGTCCAGATACCATGTATCCAGGGAAGAAACGGTAATGTTCATACGCCGGATAAAATCGTCAATGTCGATTCCGCTCATGTGAAACGCTTCGTTACAAATAATTTCCGACGGCGCGAATTTGTTGATTTCATCAATCAGCACCCTGCCGGAATCGACTTCCGTCACATAATAATCGCCGGTTGACACATCGACAATGGAGATGCCGATTGTATCGCCCTCATACACAATACACATCAGATAATTGTTTTTTGTCTCGTCCAGCGCCTGTGAGCTGATATTGGTTCCCGGCGTCACGATACGGATAACTTCTCTTTTTACAAGACCCTTCGCAAGTTTCGGGTCCTCTACCTGTTCGCAGATGGCGACTTTATATCCTTTTGTGACAAGTTTATTAATATAAGAATCCGCCGCGTGATACGGGATACCGCACATCGGTGCGCGCTCTTCCAGTCCGCAGTTCTTTCCTGTCAGCGTAATTTCCAGTTCTTTTGTCACGGTCAATGCGTCGTCAAAAAACATTTCATAAAAATCGCCCAGTCTGTAAAACAGAATACAATCTTTATACTGTGATTTTGTCTCGACATACTGCTGCATCATTGGTGTCATTTCTGCCATTTTATTCACTCCCCACCAGACTCTTTGCGTGTTCTAAGGCATGATTGATATTGGTGCAAAAACTTTCTTCGCCGACAAGTTGTGTAAATCCACGCTTGTCAAAAGCAGCTTTCGGCTGTTCATTGACATGCGAAAATATCAATGCAATTCCTTTTTCTTTTAACGATACCGTCATGTCCCACAGATAATTGAGCGCTGTCGCGTCAATCGCCGGGACGCTTCTCATGCGTAAAATAACAACTTTTGTATTACCGTTCAAACTTCGTAAAATATCGGAAATCTTATCCGCGGCGGCAAAAAATAACGGTCCGCTGATTTCATAAACACGGATATTCCTTGGCACTTCCATTAATTCAAGTCCCTCGTCCTGCTGTTCATAGTCCATATCCGTAATATATTTCCAGCTCTCCACCTGCGTCACATCCGACATTTTCTTCATAAACAAAAAGCAGGACAGCACCATGCCGACCTCAATGGCAAGCACCAAATCAAAGGCAAATGTCAGAACGCAGGAACAGATAAGCACCGCAAGGTCGCTTTTAGGCGCCCTGCGGTATCCAAGCATGGTTTTCATATTAAACATGTTGTAGGAAACCACAATCAGAATTGCCGCAAGCACACAGCGCGGAACCAGCCTGATAAACGGCATCAGAAACATTAAAAACAAAAACAGCGTAACGGAATGTACGATGGCGGCAACAGGTGTTCTCGCGCCGTTTTTCGCGCTTGCGATGCCCCTTGCCACGCCGCCGGTTGCAGGAATGCAGCCTGCAATGCCAAGTATAATGTTTGCGATGCCCTGCGCGAACAACTCCGTATTCGAACACGTTTTGCTGTTGACAATACCGTCCGTTACCACCGCCGACAACAACGCCTGCATGGCAATCAATACCGCAATCGTAAACGCAGGTCCCATCAGATCAAAAAATGTCTGCGTCGATACTCTAGCCATCTGAATCGCTCCCAGCGTCTTTGGAATGTCGCCAAGAAGGCTGACGTCCAGTTTCCCAAAATAAGCCGCAGCCGTTCCGAACAGAATCGCTATCAGGGAATTGGGAATGGTTTTATTAAGTCTTGGCCAGACAAGCAGTATCACAATACAAAGTCCGCCGAGAATTACCGCCTGATAATTTATCTGTGAAAGACTTTGCGCATAAGTGCTCCATTTATCAAAAAACTTTACCGGCATATTGTCAATGGACAATCCCAGAAAATCCTTGATTTCCAGGGTAAAAATCGTCACGGCAATACCTGCCGTAAATCCTGTCGTAATTGGGGACGGAATAAAGCGCACCAGTTTTCCCATACGAAACGCGCCCATCAGCATGAGCATAAAACCGGCAATCACCATGGAAACCGCCAGTCCGCTCAGCCCGTACTGCATAATGACGGTCTGCGTAATAATAATAAATGCGCCCGTCGGTCCTGAAATCTGGACGCGGCTTCCGCCGAAAATACCGCACACCAGACTGGATATAATCGCTGCATAAATTCCTTTTTCCGCCGATACGCCCGCTCCCATGGCAAACGCAATCGAAAGCGGAAGGGCAATCACCGCCACGATGATGCCGGAAATCAAATCTTTTATAAACTGTTTTTTTGTCAGCCCCCGCAGCGCTTCCAGATTGGAAAAACGAAGACCGAAAATGCCTATGATTGTCTTATCCATTTAAACACGCTCCCCCATATAGTAAAAGCCTTTTGCTTCCAGAAGTTTTACGTCGTAAAGTCCGCCTATCATGGATTCGTCTCCCGCAAAATGAACTACGGAATTATTTTCCAGCCTTCCGGTAACAAGCGTTTCGTCCTGTTCGTTCATGGATTCCACCAGTACGCGCTGTACCGTACCGACACGTTTTGCCGTCAGTCTTGACGAAGTGTCCTGAATCAGCGCAAGAAGGCGGTCAAACCGTTGTTTTACAACCGTCTCCGAAATCTGGTCATCCATCAGCGCCGCAGGCGTACCGGTTCGTTTTGAATAAATAAACGTATACGCGCTGTCAAATTCCGCCTGTCTTACGACGTCAAGCGTGTCGTTAAAATCTTCCTCCGTCTCTCCCGGGAATCCCACGATGATATCCGTCGTTAAAGAAATGTCCGGAATGCGTTCTTTTATTTTCGCAACAAGCTCAAGATACTGTTCTTTTGTGTATTTCCGATTCATCTTCGCAAGCAGTTTCGTACTTCCCGACTGAAGCGGCAGATGGATATGATGACAGATTTTTTTTGATTTTCGCATGACCTCAATCAAATCGTCTGATAAATCCTTCGGATGCGGCGTCATAAAACGAATCCGCTCCAGTCCGTCTATTTTCTCCACTTCCTCCAGCAGTTTTGCAAATGTGACCGGTTCTTCTAAATTCTTACCATAAGAATTGACGTTCTGCCCTAGAAGCATGACTTCCTTAACACCGCCCGCCACATGCCGTTTTATCTCCCGGACAATGTCTTTCGGATTTCTGCTGCGCTCTCTTCCGCGCACATACGGTACGATACAATATGTACAGAAATTATCACAGCCGAACATGATATTGATGCCCGTCTTAAACGGAAACTTCCGCTCATTCGGCAAATCTTCTACAATTTTGTCCGTATCCTTCCAGATATCGATTAGCAGCCGCTCTGACTGGAAGCTGTTATAAATCAGTTCCGCGAATTTATAAATATTGTGTGTTCCGAATATTAAATTGACATAGCCGTATGTCGTCTTTATTTTTTCTACCACATGAGGTTCCTGCATCATACAGCCGCACAAAGCAATCATCATCTGCGGATTTTTTTTCTTGTAATTTTTTAACTGCCCCAGTCTTCCGTACACTCTCGTGTTGGCATTTTCACGCACCGTACAGGTATTAAAGAGGACAAAATCGCAATCCTCTTCTTCTGTCATCTCATAGCCGATTTCTTTGAGAATCCCAATCAGTTTTTCGGAATCCCTTGCATTCATCTGACAGCCAAACGTATTCACACACGCCTTAAGCCGCCGTCCTTTTTTCTGTTCGATATCCTGCACCAGTTTGCGGCATTGTTCGATGTAGTAATACTGCCTGTCAGGTTCCTGTACCGGCGCTTCTAAATTGAAATCTGTTTCATTATACATTGTTCTTGACTTTCCTTTTTTCTTTAATCCCAATCAATTGTCTCATGGGGTATCGTTCCATTCATTGCCCTGTTTTCTTGTCCGGCTTTGATAGCTTATAATTCTTCGGGTTCAGGAATTACCTCATGTACAAATTTTACAATCACTTTATATAAAGTTTCAATATCTTTTTCGGGAACCAGTTCTATCAAGTTTTTAACATTTCTTTGCTCATGCCTCCTTTTTCCCTCATTCCCGGACCTGTCCGTTCCCGTACACAATATACTTCGTCGTCGTTAGTTCCTTTAACCCCATCGGTCCCCTTGCATGCAGTTTCTGGGTGCTGATGCCGATTTCCGCGCCGAATCCGAATTCGAATCCGTCCGTAAACCTTGTGGACGCATTGACATAGACGCACGCCGCGTCAATCTCCTCGAGAAACTTCTGGGAATGTTCGTAGTCGTTTGTGATAATCGCTTCGGAATGTCCCGTGTTATAGCGGTTAATATGTAAAACCGCCTCGTCAATGGAGGACACCGTTTTCACCGAAATAATATAATCGAGATATTCCCTGCCCCAGTCCTCTTCTGTTGCAGCAGCAATACGGCTGTCGCAGGAACGCGCCGTCTCATCGCCTCTGATTTCCACGTTGTGTTTCTTTAACCGTTCCGTCATGAGCGGAATAAATTCTTTGGCAATTTTTTCATGGATAACTACAGACTCACAGGCATTGCAGACGCCGATACGCTGGGTTTTCGCGTTTTCGATAATATCCAGCGCCATACTATAATCTGCCGATTCGTCGACAAAAATATGACAGTTTCCCGTGCCGGTCTCGATAACCGGAACGGTGCTGTTTTCCACGACCATCTGAATCAGACCTGCGCCGCCTCTTGGAATAATGACGTCGATATAGTGGTTCATGCGAAGCAGTTCTTTCACCAGTTCTCTGTCGGTATCCGTGATAAGCTGCAACGCGTCTGACATGATTCCCACGCTCTTTAACGCCTCGTTAATGACCGCAACAATTTCCATATTGGAGTGAATGGCGTCGGAACCGCCCCGGAGAATGACTGCGTTTCCCGTTTTAAAACAAAGCGCGAACGCGTCCGCCGTCACATTCGGTCTTGACTCAAAGATAATTCCGATAACGCCAAGCGGAACTCTCTTGGTGCCGATTATAAGTCCGTTCGGACGTTTTTTCATGGACAGGACTTCGCCGACAGGGTCCTCCAAATCCGCTACCTGCATAAGTCCCTCTGCCATTGCCTGAATGCGCCCCGAGGTTAATTCCAGACGATCTAAAAGACCCTGATTCATATTGTTCTTAACACCGTTTTCAATATCGACGGCATTGGCCGCCAAAATCCGTTCTTCATTGTCCGTGAGCGCTTTTGCCGCCGCCTTTAACGCATTATTTTTATCCGTAACATGTAATCTGGACAGTTCAAAGGCTGCTTTCTTTGCCTTTTGTCCCATTGTATCTAAACGTTCCATGATATCAGCTCCTTTTCGTGTCATTTTCCGATTCGCCCATAAAATCCGCGGACCGTTCCGCCAGTTTTTTCATTTTCTCTTCGTGGCGTTTTTTTACGTCAATCAGCGTTCCGTCCGGCTCCTGAATCTTAATGGTATCCAGATTAGAACGCAGTCCCTCGCGGATGGAATTGACATACGCCCGGCGCAGATGCGCCTGTTCGGCTAATTCTTCGTCCGTCAGTCCTTCTTTTTTTGATTTATGGTACAACGCGTTAATACGCGCTATCATTTCCTCTGTTATCATACATTGCACCTCGCCGTTACTTTTTAACTGCCTATAAAATATCCATCAAATCAAATGAAGGGTTCTTGTGGGCGGCAAACAATGTGCCCACCTTTTCACCGTTCATAATTTTTTCTAAATTCATAATATCCGCGCCGTTGGCAATAATCATATCCGCGCCGGAATCCGCCGCAATTCTTGCCGCTTCCAGCTTCGCGCTCATTCCGCCCGTTCCCACACTGCTTGCGGAGCCTTTTGCCATATTCATAAAGTTATCGTCGATAAACAACACTTCCTCCACGAACTTCGCGTCGGGATTTTTATTGGGGTCGTCGGTAAATAAACCGTCGATATCCGACAAAAGGATTAAAAGGTCCGCCCCTGTAATCGCGGCAACAATCGCCGACAGTTTGTCGTTATCGCCAAATTCAATCTCATGTGTGGAGACCGTATCGTTTTCATTGACAATAGGAATGACGCCCATGGAAAGAAGCTGGTGAAACGTATTCTGCGCGTTATAACGGCTGTCGTCGTTTATCATGGTTCCTTTCGTCATCAAAATCTGCGCTGCAATCTGATTATATTCTCCAAACAGTTTCTGATACGTCATCATCAGACGCGCCTGTCCGACCGCCGCGCACGCCTGTTTAACTGGCATTGTCTTAGGACGTTCATCAATGCCTAGCGCTTTTCTTCCGACGGCAATGGCGCCGGAACTTACAAGAACAACTTCCTTGCCTGCATTATGTAAATTACACAGAACCCTTACCAGTTTTTCTACTTTAGAGAGGTTTAAGTTTCCTGTCGCTTCATGCGTCAGCGTTGAAGAACCGACCTTGACCACAATTCTCTTTTTTTCTTTAATTCGTTCCCGCCTATCCATCCTAAACTCCTTTTTCTGTTTGTTCGTCTGCGTCTGCTGCAATTGCCTCCGCGACCCGGATTCCGTCAATCGCCGCGCTTGTAATTCCGCCTGCGTATCCTGCGCCTTCGCCGCACGGATAGATTCGGTCAAAATTGCTGACAAGCCTCTCGTCTCTGACAATCCGCACCGGGCTTGACGTTCTGCTTTCCACACCGAGAAGCAGCGCGTCTTTTTTGTTAAATCCCGGAAGCTGCCTTGCAAACCCTTCCATGCCCTCTATAATCGAACCGCATAGTTCTTCTGGCAATATATTTCGTAAGTTTGCCGGGGCAACAGCCCCTTTTGTACAAGGTAAAATCTCCCCGAATGACACACCTTTTTTATTTTCTTTGAAACTTTCATATGTCTGGCAGGGAATGTTTCCATTGCCTTCCCGAAAAGCCTTTTCTTCCAAATCACGCTGGAACGCAATACCTGAAAGCGCTCCCTGACCAAACTGCTTATAATCGTCCGGTGTGACTGTCACGACAACGGCGCTGTTCGCGTTTTTTGCGTCCCGTTTTGAATAACTCATGCCGTTAACGCAAAGCCGCCCTTCCTCGGAGGACGCGTTGACCACATAACCGCCGGGGCACATACAAAATGAATACACGCCTCTTCCTTCTTTTGCTTTGTACGTTACCTTGTAGCTTGCGGGAGGCAGCTCATAAATATTTTCCCCGTAAGCGTAGTCGTCAATCATCTCCTGGGGATGCTCCACCCGCACGCCCACGGCAAACGACTTTGGCTCCATCAGAAAGCCTTTGGCATACAGCAGTTCAAACGTATCTCTGGCGCTGTGCCCGAGCGCAAGCACCAGCCTGTCAAAGCAGACTTTTTGGCTGTCATTGATGAGAACGGACGCTTCCTTAGTTTTGATACAGATATCCGTCATTTTACTGTCAAAAAACACGCTTCCGCCAAGACGACAGATTTCCTCGCGCATCTGAAAAACCACTTTTGTCAGAATATCCGTACCGATATGCGGTTTTGCCGCATACAAAATTTCTTTGGGCGCCCCGAATTCCACAAATATCTCGAGCACATGACGAATCCTGCCGGCAGGGTCTTTTATCTGGGTATTGAGTTTGCCGTCGGAAAACGTTCCCGCCCCGCCCTCTCCGAACTGAACGTTGCATTCCGTGTCAAGAATCCCGCTTTCCCAGAATTTTTGTACTTTTTCGCTGCGCCGCACCACATCGCTTCCCCGTTCAAAAAGCAGCGGACGAAATCCTGCTCTTGCAAGCATCAGTCCGCAGAAAAGACCTGCGGGACCGGTTCCGATAATCACGATTTTTTCCGAAAGGCGGTCTTTATCTGCCTTCGGAAATTGATACCGGTTCTCCTTGGTATACATAATATTGTTATCGTTAATCCTTTGTACATATGCCTGCTGTTGTTCTTCGCTGTAATCCGCAATCCGAACTGCCACGGTATAAATAAACTTTAGATACGGTTTCTTTCTGCCGTCTACAGATTGCTTTTCGATTTCGTACGAAAAGGACTGTCTGTTTAATTTGAGTTTTTTTCGTATCTGTTCTCTCAAATCCTTCTCTGAATGGTCGGGATTTAATTTTAGCTGGGTTATTCTAATCATTCCAAACTGCCTTTCCTGCCTGATGTCCCGAACTCCACGCCCACTGTAGGTTGTAACCGCCGCAAATGCCGTCCACATCCGCCAGTTCTCCACAGATGTATAAATCTTTTACCAGTTTCGATTCCATGGTGGATGGTGAAAGTTCTAAAACCGATACGCCGCCCTGACAGACCTGCCCAAACGAAAAATCTTTGTATCCTGTCACGGTAAACGAAAAATGTTTAATGGTATTTGCCAATGCCAAAAGCAGTTCACGGGTAATTTTTGCCGCTTTTTTTTCCGCGGCAATACCCGCTTTCCAAAGAAACAGCGCCGTCAGCTTTTTATGGAGAAGACCGCTAAGGCATTCTTCCGCCGTAAAGTTTGTTTCTTCAAATCTGTGAAACATCATCTCTGAAATAAGTTTTTCGTCGTAATCGGGCAGAAAATCAATTTCACAGACAACCGTTTCCCCTTTTGCAAGCGTCTGCACGGCATAGCGGCTGATTTGAAATACCGGGATACCGGAAATACCGTAATCCGTCATCTGTATTTCTCCACGCTGCCTGCCAAGAAGCACTCCGTCCGCCATCAGCGTCACAACGCCGTCACAGCGCACTCCCGCAATTTTTTTCTGTCCTTTTATATCGCCAAAGAGAGCCGTCAGCGCCGGAAGCGGCGTTACAATATGATGCCCGAACGCCTCTGCCAGACGGTATCCGCTGCCGTCGGAACCGGTTTTGGGATATGCCGCTCCTCCGGCGGCGAGAATCAGCTTGTGCGCGCAAAAATCCCCTTTGTTCGTTTTGATATGAAAGCAGTCTGTTTTTATAATCCGTTCCACGACCGTCTCATAGGAAACGGAAACATTCCACTTGCGGATTAGAAGATGGAATACGTCGTTAACCGACGCCGCCTGGTCGGAATAGGGATACACATACCCCTGTCTGTTATGTAAAAGCAGTCCTGCCTCAAAAAAGAAGTCCGTTACTGCCTTTTCGTCAAAATCCCGGATAACCTGCATGGCAAACCCGGCGTTTTCCCTGCAGTAACAGCCGGAGTCCATTTTGAAATTCGTCAGATTACATCTGCCGTTTCCCGTCTGCAGCAGCTTCCTGCCCAATTTGTCGTTGCGTTCCAGAATCAGTATCCGTCTGTCCGGTTTCTTTGCGGCGGTAACCGCCGCCATCATGCCTGATGCGCCGCCGCCGATTACAATTAAATCCCACAAATCATTCATCTTATTTTCCTCAAAAGACATTATCATTTCATTTTAATATTTTTTGAGAAAATATGCAAGTTTTAGCGTCCTTAAAATTTATTTTCAGGAAATAATTTAGCTGCTATACGTTTGCAAAAATTCATATAACTCTATCATGTCGTTAAAGTAAAACCCTTCTATCGTCTTTGACAGAATCTGTTCCGGCAGTTTCCCCGCGGCAATATTCGTATAATCATAAACGGAGGATTTATCTCCACAGTAAATCGTTACATATCCGTTTTCAAGCACTGCGTAGTACCCTGTATCCTCTGTGCTCTGTTCGTAAGTTTTTCTGATAACAACCTGTTCTTTGGAAAACTCTACCAGCTCAAAGGCAACCAGTCCTCTTTTCACATCCTCTTCGTCGGGATTTTTCATGTAATCATTCAGATATTCAATTAAGTCGTTCCTGCCCATTTCCAGAAATGCCACAGGCGTATTTATTTTTTCCTCCGTAAATGTCTGATTGTTTAAATCATACACCTGCAGGTGGACTACGGTCAGATTATTGATTCGTATATCGTTATACGATACGTTTGTCATGGGTTCCACAGGTATTTGGCTTTCTGTCTCTATCTGCCTTGCGTCATAATTCGAACCCATATTTTCTTTGGAGTAAAGATAGGTGAAATAAAATGCTGCGCCGGCGCAGAGAAAAAGAAAGCAGATAATATACATTTTTTTCATGTTTTCACAATCCTTTCATGTATATTATCTGCAAAAATAATATGAACTATTCAATGATTATCGTTTATTCATATTTTACGTCCTTGGCATCATCCACCGTTATAATATTGACGAACGTCTTACCCTGATTGAAAATAACTTCGTCGCCGTTCTCATAGTAATATTTTGTCGGTCCGAACTGCGCGTCTTTTTCCCATGTAATCGGAATCAGCTTGCCGTTTGTGATATAATATCCCGGTCCTTTGCCGTCGAGATTGAGAATCGGCGTACCGTTTTCATATTTTGTACCGGTTACAAACTTCACAAGAATGTTTTTAAATGAAAGCTGAACGCCGCTCTCCATATCGCAGTGCGCTCTTCCGTATTGATTTCTGTAGTAAAGTCCATCATCGGCATTGTAAATAAATTCCGGCTTGTTCCGCTTAAAGCCCGGTTTAAATGATGTACATGGAACACCGTTTTCAAAGACAATCTCCTCGGCGTCATTTTCATTAAACGTCAGCGGGCTCTCGGCGCCTTCTGCAAGTTCCGAATCCCAGCCCTTTGACTTGATACTTCCTAAAATGCCCTCTGTCGTTGTATAGGCGTTATGCGGAGCCACACGGTCCGTTGTTCTGTAGAAATCACACCACCCGTACATTCCGTCAAGAGCCTGCACTCTCGAATCCGCAAGCAGATTTGCCGCCAGCGGTGAAAATCCAAAGTGAATGTAAATTGCCTGAAATTCCTTTGCGAAATACACATAAAACTCTCTGCAGCTTCTTACCGGTCCAATCTTTTTCATATCGTCATAGTCCTGTAAAAGCATCATCAGACGGGTAATATCAGATTCCACATACGCTTCGTACATAATTTCCGCGCGGTCAATACCCGACTGCGGGTCGGCGTCCTCAATATTGTTAATCATAATCGCAAGCGGCGTTCTTTTTGCTACCTGCTCGTCCACCCATTCACCGGTCAGAAAACTTCTTGTCTGTCCGTCATGCGAGACCGGACCTGTCGTTTCCTGCGTTACGGGTTCGGTAACCTGCTGCACAGCCGTCGTTCCAGCCTCGGCTTCCGTTCCGCCCACCGGGGAACCGCTGTCTTTGCCGCAGCCGCAAAAAAGCCCTGCGAATACAACCGCCGCAGCGAATAATGCATAACATCTACGTTTCATAACTGTTATCTCCTTATATTTAAATTATTTAAGATATCACTCTGCTTTTGTTCCATAACCTTCGCGTCCGCTTCTTCCATATGGTCGTAACCAAACAGATGAAGCATGCTGTGCGCGGTCAGAAAAGCCAGTTCTCTCTTCTCTCCATGTCCATAATTATAAGCCTGTTCTTTGATTTTGTCTACCGAAAGAACAATATCGCCTAAAAGAAGTTCTCCCGTATCGGGATGAAAGCAGTCCGCGCCGCTCTCTTCCAGAAAGGAAAAATCCGCGGGAGTTTCATAGTCCAGCATCGGAAACGACAATACGTCCGTAGGCGAATCCACATTACGGCATTCTCTGTTAATCTGATGGATTCCTTCGTTATCTGTCAGTAAAACATTGACCTCCGCTTCATACGGACAGTTCTCATAATCCACAGCTTCATGGATAACCGCCGTCACCGTTTCCTCAAAATCCGCGTCGGGTCTTTTGTCTGTTTCATAGTCAAAATGAATCGTCACCGTGTTCACCTCTGTTTGTTTATTTTATCCGCCTGTTATTCGGAGATTTCTCCCCCCTGTGCTTGTCCTTCTTTCGCTGTTCTTTTTCCTCGTACGCTTCATACGCTTTGACAATCTTTTGAACAAGAGGATGTCTGACTACATCCTGGTTGGTCAGACGGCAGATGCCGATTTCATCCACACCCGACAATACTCTAAGCGCCACGTCAAGACCGGATACCGCATCCTGCGGTAAATCCTTCTGCGTTAAATCTCCCGTGACCACAACCTTTGAACCAAAGCCGATTCTTGTAAGAAACATCTTCATCTGCGCCGGCGTTGTATTCTGCGCTTCGTCCAGTATGATAAAAGCGTTGTCAAGCGTTCTTCCTCTCATATACGCAAGCGGCGCTACCTCAATCAGTCCTTTTTCCATATTGTTCATAAAATTCTCCGCGCCCATTATCTGATACAGCGCGTCGTACAACGGTCTTAAATACGGGTCTACTTTACTCTGTAAGTCGCCCGGAAGAAATCCCAGCTTCTCTCCGGCTTCAATCGCCGGTCTTGTCAGAATAATACGGCCAACATCATCCGAACGGAACGCCTCAATCGCCATTGCCATCGCAAGGTATGTCTTACCTGTTCCCGCCGGTCCCAGTCCGAAAACAATCATCTTATCAGCAATTGTTTTCACATAATCTTTCTGCCCCAGTGTTTTCGGCTTAATCGGCTTCCCGGCAATTGTCCGGCAGATAACCTCG
>CAJTZH010000037.1 GCA_910584325.1 uncultured Lachnospiraceae bacterium
CTATATGCCTCGCAGTAAAAAATCTCCGTGAAAAGAAGCTGTCCGTAGGAGCATTTACCATACAGAGCCTTCGCCCGTTCCCTGCAAAAGAAATTGCCGCGGTTTGCGAAAACGCGAAAGCTATTATTATTCTTGACCGCCAGGACAGCTTTTCTGCCTGCGGCGGCAGCATGACCACGGAAATAAAATCCGCTTTATACGACAGCGGCTGCAAGGCGCGCATTTATTCAAGAATTTATGGATTAGGAGGAATGGACTTTTATGTTACTGACGCTGAAGAAATCTTTATGCAGTGCATTAGCGGCACTGCTAAATCTTTTGATTATTTTGGACAGTATTCTGGGGATGCTGCTGATATATTCCCTTCATACGCTAACCCGATACCAGAAATGGACACGACTCCAGCCTTAGACAGTTTTTCTGCCATGCCAAAACGCCTGGCGTCCGGTCATTCCGCATGTCCCGGCTGCGGGATTCCGGTCAATGTAAATCTGCTGCTGTCTTCCATTCCGGGAAATGTTGTCCTGCTGTTCCACACTGGCTGCGGTATGGTCGTAACCACAAGTTACCCGAAAACGTCGTTTCGGGTGCCATATATTCATAATCTGTTTCAGAACGGTCCTGCAACCATGGCGGGCATCCTTGCTGCCTACAAAGAAATGCAGCGGCGCGGCGAATACCCTCACGGCAGAATCACATTTGTCATGGTCAGCGGCGACGGCGGCATGGATATCGGTATGGGATGCGCGATTGCATCGGCTCTTCGAAACGACGGTTTTATCCTGTTTGAATACGATAACGGCGGTTATATGAATACCGGTTACCAGCAATCCTACTCCACGCCCAAAGGCGCGTTAAGCGCCACCAGCCACGCTCCGGGAAAAGAACTCAAAGGCGCCTACAAAAATACGCCGTTTATTCTTGCCGCTTCGGGAGCTTCTTACGTCGCAACCGTGGCGGAATGTAATGTAGCCGACTTTCGAAAAAAAGCGAAAAAAGCATACGAGCGCACACAGAACGGAGAGTTCGCCTATATCAAGGCGCTTTCCGCCTGTCCGTTAAACTGGGGGGATACGCCGTCAACAGAACGGCAGAATATAGAAGCGGCAGTAAACAGTTGTTATTTTCCGCTTTACGAAATCGACAACGGAACTGTCAACGTAACGTACAACCCGGAAAAAAGCAACCGTAAATGCGATATTTCGAAATGGTTCGCCTATATGAAGCGCACGCGCTATCTGTTGGAAGAAGAACACAGCGAGACGCTTCAAAGCATTCAGGCGGATGTGGATAAGCGCTGGAACACCCTGCTGTCGCTTGCCGAGTGGAGTAAGGGACGGTAAATTCTATACCATCCCATAAAGCAGTTCCCTGATTTCCTCAATAGAGGCAGACAACGCCCCCTGAACCATCGGCGGTTTTCCTCCTCCTTTTGCTCCGAAAACCCGTGAAAATGTCTGCGCTACCGATGTAACGTCCATTCTCCTGCTGCCGATAAGATAGCGGTATCCCGCGCTGTCATTGCCGGAAAACGCACAACAGAGTCCTTCCGTCTTCTCCATCGCGAGATTGACGTACTCTCTCATCGCATTTGCCTCAAGCTCCTCCTCGCAGAGAATCACAAGCTGCGTATCGGGAATAATTTCATTTACCTTGTCGGCAACATGAACCGACATCAGTCTGGAAACTTTTGTCTTTTCCTTCAGGAATTGTTCCCGGAGCTTTGCCACCGCTTCCACAATTTCATCCGGCTTTGCGGAAAGCATATGCGAAATCTCAAATACTTCTTTCTCCTTAATATTGTAATCTGCAAGCGCCCGGAAGCCGCATACCATCGTCACGCGCATGCCGCCTTTATAGCCGGCCGCATTCACAAGCTTGATAACGCCGACTTCGCCGGTTACCGCCACATGCGGAGCACAGCAGGCACAGATATCATATCCTTCAATAATTACAAGCCTTACCGCGCCCTTGATATCCATTTTACTGCGGTAATCCATTGATTTTGCATCTTCACACGAAAGAAGGCGGCTCTCTACCACAATATTTTCCGTGATTGCCTTATTGGCTTTTTCTTCCACCCATCTCAGCTGCGCATCCGTCAGCACGCCGTTAAAATCCATTGTAACCGTGTCTTTTCCCAGATGAAATCCCACGTTATCAAAACCGAACTGACTATGTATGATTCCCGAAACAATATGTTCGCCCGTATGCTGCTGCATTTTGTCAAAACGCTCCTGAAAATCAAGCATTCCCGTGACCACGCTTCCGGCTTCAACAGGCATATCCAGATAATGATAAATAACGCCGTCTTTTTCCTGAACGTCATATACCCTGATATATCCGTCAATGCTTCCGGTGTCTGCATACTGACCTCCGCCCTCCGGACAAAAAACCGTACAGTCAAGTACCGCCGTATATCCCGTACCGTCTGCCAGTTCTTCACAGGAGAGAACCCTTGCCTCAAACGTCTTGCGGTAACTGTCATCATAATATAACCTTGCGTCTGTTTCCTTTAAATCTTTTTCTACCATGCTATACCCTCTTTAAAAATCTGCCCAAAACACCCATAATATAAATAATATATCATAAATTCTACAGAAATTGCAATCAAAATCGCGCATATTCTCAAAATTTTGCGTCAGGGAGTTTGTAAATTTTATTGATAGGTAAAAAGGTTCCCTCGCAAATAATGCGAGGGAAAAATTGCCTAAAAACGCACGCGGAAAACTTGTTTTCCGATTGCGTTTCTTGACAATTTGTCTATGCTGCCTCTGACAGCCAGACCTTTTACCTATCAATAAAATTTACAAACTCCCTAACCCCCCTGCAAGTCTCTTGAGCTCTTTACCGTTTCGTTGTATAATGGGAACTGTGTATTTAAGATACTGAAACGATGAGGTGTTACAATGAATAAAAAAGAAATTGCAGAAATTAAAAAACAGTTTGACGCGGACAGGTGTTCCATCACGAAAATCTGCGGCTGCTACGTGAATCACGACAAACAGATTAAGACGGAGCTGGAACAGGCGTTTCTTGCGCTGCCGCAGGAGGAAATGTTCAAATATTTTAACATTTTCAAGGGCACGCTTTCGGGTACGCTTGGAAAGAATCTGATTAATATGGAATTTCCGCTTGATACGGAAGAGGAAGGCGGTACGCAGGAATTTCTGATGCGCCTGCGAAAAAGCGCTCTCAAAGATATGGATTTGGTTCACGAATTTTATCAGAAGATTATTGATAATTACAACTATGGTGAAAATTATTACATTATACTGGTTCACGCCGCATACGACGTACCGGGCAGAGCGCGCGACGGTATGGAGATGGATGACGCGTCTGATACGGTTTACAGCCATATTCTGTGCAGTATCTGTCCCGTAAACCTTGCCAAAAGCGCTCTCTGCTACAATGAGGAACGCAACAGCATTGAGGAGCGCATCCGCGACTGGGTGGTGGACGCGCCTGCGCACGGTTTTCTGTTTCCGGCATTTAACGAGCGCACAACAGATATTCACGGACTGCTGTACTATTCGAAAAATCCCGAAACTTTGCAGCTTGAATTTATTGACCAAATGCTTGGCTGTGGCCAGCCTCTGACTTCTAAGGGACAAAAAGAAGCGTTCCATACTATTATTGAAGAAACGCTCGGCGACAACTGCGATTTTGCAACAGTAAAGTCTATTCACGAAAATTTACAGGAAATTATGACGGAAAATCAGGATTCTCCGGCTCCCGTCCTATTTGAAAAAAACGACGTCAAGCGGCTTCTTGCTGTCAGCGGCGCAAGTGACGAACAGCTTGAAGAGTTTGATTCCTGTTTTGAAGAGTCTGTTGACGAAAAAGCCGTATTTGCTGCCGCCAATGTCGTAAATACCAGAAGTTTTGATATCAGAACGCCCGACGTTACCGTCAAGGTCAGTCCCGACAAGACACACCTCATTGAAACACGTGTCATTGACGGACGAACCTGTCTGGTCATCGAGGTCAGCGAAGCCGTGGAAGTAAACGGAATCAATATCCGCAGCTTCATACAGGACGGCTCCGACTGAGCGGTTAGAGCGGTCACAAGAAAACCGGTTAAATAAAATTTCACTGCGCTTACGGTTTTTCCACATTCCCAAAGGCAGTCATCGGTCCGAAATACGTTACCATCGCTACAGCCAGCGCTGCAAGGACGGCGTACAGATTATTCTGCAAAACAGCGTAGATAAATTTGTACGCTCCCCATGTACAAAGTCCCATAAACAACGCGCAGGCTGTAGTGAGAGCAAACGTCCGCTTCCACTCCTGACGGTAGCCGATGGTTCTGCCGATTTCTATCATATTTAATATTCCCACAATCACCGGAAACGTCATGTATCCTATTACAAGAGCGTATGCGCCCATATCTGTAAAATAAATCAATCCGCTCACAAGAATAAGGTGTAAAACAAGAGAAACCGCAGAATGAACCACCGGTTTTTTCATCTTATCAAGCGCCTGTAAAATGGAACTGCTGACCGTAGAAAGCGCGTAAAAGACAACGGCAGGACCGCCGACTCGAAGCATAATGCCTCCCGTCACATAATCAAGACGCGGAAAAATCAGCCGCACTATCGGTTCTCCGATTAGCATTAAACCAACGGCGGATGGAATTGCAATCATCATGTTAAACTTAATGACCGAATGAATCTTTTGCTTTACTTCATTCATGTCATGAAGCGTAAAGGAACGCACAATGCTTGGAAGCGCGGAAGACGCTAACGCCGAGGCAATTCCCATCGGAATACTAATCATCAATACATAGATGGAATTATAGACGCCGGAGTTTCCCGAAATAACTTCGGAAGAAAATCCCTTCGCCGCCATAAGATTTCCAAATAAAATATCATCAAACACGGCGCTAATCTGATAAAATGTCTGTCCCAGAATAATTGGAACCGCCGTAAATAAAATCATTTTGCAGATTTGCGCGCCGCTCTCTTGCCTGACCTGCGTACAAGAATCAACCTGCGCCATAAACGCTCTTCTCCCTGCAAGATACCAGCAGACAACGCAAATCAGTCCTGCCAGCGCGCCAAAACACGTACCGAACGTTGCGCCCATTGCTCCGTATCCCGTGATATTGGCAGAACCGGCATGAGCATTAACGAGAATCAGCGCGGCAGCGATGCTGACGACGGCATTAACAATCTGTTCAAAAACCTGCGAAACGGCAGTCGGCACCATATTTGCGTGTCCCTGAAAAAAACCGCGGACAACACCAAGCAGCGCAACAATAAAGATTGTCGGCGCCAAAACACGCAAAGGAAGTTCAATTCCCGCATAACCGGTATACACATAGTCCGCAAGCCAGTCCGCGCCGAAAAAAATCACAAGCGCCGCCAGACCGCCCGAACAACAGGCAAAAAGCAGAGAATAGACAAAAATCCTTCTGGTACTGCGAAACTCTTTTTTAGTCAAACTTGCCGCAACCATCTTGGAAACCGCCATCGGAAGTCCGTAAGAAGACAGGATAAGCGCAATATTATATACGTTAAACGCGACGGAATAAACGCCGTTTCCCTCGTCGCCGATAATATTGGCAAGCGGAATCCGGTAAATCATTCCTATTATTCGCACCACAATTCCTGCCACCGCAAGAATTGTTCCCTGCCTTAACAGATTATTCCTCGTCTCTTCACTCATTTACTCTAAATCCTCTTTATTTTCCATAATAAAATCCGCCAGATACCATGTGCCGCCCTTCTTGATATATGTACAGACAAGTTTGGTATCATAACTGATGCTGCGCGTTTTTCTGTACGTCACATTCAGCGTATAGCTTGCTTCGCAGCTAAAGCAGTCTTCGCTGTACCGGACAAAATTTCCGATAGTCTCATTTGTAAACGTATAATTATATTCTTCCCCAACAAGATATGCCCATACCGCAGGAATATTACTGACATATTCTTTTGCCTTTCCTACCATATAGCTCTGCAGTCTCGAAAGGCTGCCTTTGTTAATAATATACGCGCCAAACTCTCTTGTCATTGCCGTAATTCTTCCCGCTGTCTGGCTTTTTAATTCCTCGTCCGTACCGAAGTCATAAAAAACCGTATATTCCCCGCTTTCGGCTTTGTAAATATTTTCACCGTTGACTTCGATTTCCGGCATACACGCCAGATGCTCCATCGTATATATCTTATATCCTGGCACGTTTTCCACAAACTCGGAAATATTTTTGGTAAGCGCAGCCGGTTCTTCTGATGTCCGGTACGATTCGTCAATCACTCTGCCGTTTACAAAAACCACGGCGTCAAGCGGCGCCTTTACCGTCACGTCAAAAAATTCCAGCCCGTACCCCGCAAACGACACATCCGACAGTTCCCACACACAAAATCCGTGACCGTTCTTGCCGCTTTCGGTAAACGACGCCGTTGCAATCACATTTTCCCCCGCCAGCACGTCATATACCGGCGCGCTGTTCGTATAAGCTCCGGCACGCTTGCGGTAGGAAAGTTCCCCGTCCGCTACCGACGCGCAGATTCTGTCCGCGACCGCCTCTTTATCCTCGTATTCGTGAAGCTTTAACGGAAATTTCGCGTATAATGTTCTGATATTATTTTCGTCAAAATCCGTTAAATGCTTTTCCATATTTACGTCGGGAATACTCGCTTCATAATCAATCAAAAGCCCCCATACATAATACAGCCCTGCTCCGATTGCCATTATTAAGACAAGGGAATAAACAAGCAGAAAAATCCGAAATCGTTTTTTCATTGTTCAGACACACCTCCTACCAGAAAAGCTGTAGGACATTCCCTTGCCCCCCACGGGGAATACGGATGGTTGATAATCTTTCCGTTATGGCATATCTGTGTCGACGTTCCTCCGTCCATAGTCGAAGCATTGACCGCCCCATATTCATTCATAATATTTATCAAATCCGAAAACGAAGCGCCCAGACTGTTTGCCTGTCTTCCGTCAATCGCAAGAAATAAAACGGCGCCGTCGGCACGCTGTCCGATTGCCGTCCGCGGATTCAGTCCTCCGCCGACACCCGCTACGTCCTGTAATTCTCCATTTATAATAAGAAACGGACCGATACTGCTGTTGATATTCACCGCGTCGCGTATGCCCAGGTCAAGCGCCTCCTGACCGGTCATATTACCTACCACCAGTACATTATCCTCAGTAAAACCCGTTACATGATATTTGCCCGAAACGTCGCCGTAAACCATCTTTCCCTGAGAGACTACAAGCCCTACCGGTTTTGCGGTACTTGTCTGTTCCCCGTCCACAAACTCGCCGCCGTTGATGCCTGCCACCGCGTCATAGCGTTTGCACATCGCGTCAACACGCATTCCGTCACCGTCTCCAAACACAGGAACCGTCCCCACAAATACACGCGCAGGGTCGCGGATAATCATCAGCTTGCCCGTATACGTCGCCCCGCTGATATCAACCACTTCAATATCCGGCATCTCCTCCTGTTCTTCCTTCGCCACATTCGCATTGACCATTGTCGTATCCGTAACTGCAGTCGCCTCTTTAACGGAGTTATTCTCCGTAATTGCCTCAATCTCTTCCGGCGTATAAAACCACCCGGCAAGGAAACCGATAGCGCTTGTCTCTCTTACTGACATTACAAAAAGCTCCCCTGCCTTTTTTGAAGGTCCGTAAACAAGCACGCACATGAGCGCGTAGATGCCGCCAACGAGTATCACAACGGTAACAAGCAGCGTTATCATAATCCTGCCCAGCCATTTCCCTATATTCTTTATCATACCATTAACCTCTTACTATTTATTTCGAAATACCCATGCCCTCTGGAACTGAAAGCTTATCAAAAACAGGAAGGTATCAATTACCGCCTTACTGACGACTGTCAATATAGTTCCCAACGAAAGGAAATGATTGACCGCATAAACCAGCACATAGGACAAAAACATCTGAACCACGCATAAGATATAATACCGTACAATCGTGCTTTTCATACCGTCCTTTGAATCAAATACCGCTTTCCTGTTGAAATTATAATTATAAAAAGAAGAGCAGACACGGGCAGTCACTGTTGACACAAGAATACTCATCTGGTTCCCCAATCCCGCAGTCAGCAGCTTTAAAACCGCAAACAGCCCTAAATCAAGAAGACAGGACGACAAAGAGCCAAATACAAATTTTAAAATTATCTTATAAATCTGAAACGAATCCCTGATTGGATGAAAATGCGTCGTCGCGTTCTCGTCTATGTAGACGGTCTGTATGGAAACTTCCCTGTAGGGAATGGATGCTCTTTTAAATGTCAGCAGCATATTCGTTTCATACTCAAACCGTTCCCCTTCCACACGGCACATTTCCTCAAGATACCTCGCCGGAATCGCCCGCAGTCCTGTCTGTGTGTCAGAGATTTTCATTCCGCAGGCAAACCGGAACACGGCGCTTGTCAGGTGATTCCCGAAACGGCTTTTAGGCGGCACGTCTTTTCCCGAAAAATCACGGACGCCAAGAATGACCGCGTCCTGATGCTTCCTCATTGCTTCCATGCACGCGTATATATCATCCGCACGATGTTGATTGTCCCCGTCTACCGTAATCACCCCTTCTGTCTGCTTACGCTCTCTGAGACAATACTCAAACGCAGTCTTTAACGCCCTTCCCTTTCCTTTATTGACTTCGTGCGTCAAAACCGTACATTCCCTGTACCCGGATGCTTCCCAAAACGGCTGCAGATGCTTGTCATCGCTTCCGTCATTAACGAGAACAATATCCGTAAACCCCTTATCCACCAAGGATTTCACCACCATCATCAGCTTTTCATCCGGATTGAGTGATGGAATGACTATGGTAATCATAATTATTTTCCTCCCGTATAAAATAAAAATCAATACATCAATTATACCATTATACAATACCCTGTTAAAGAATATTTTGATACATTTAAATTTTTTTTAATAAGTATGTAACTTATACAACCCTGCATGAATACTATTTAATGTAAAAAACATTTGGAGGTTACTCTATGAGCGACTTATCAGCAACATCCTGCGGATGCGGATGCGATAACGGCTGCAACAACGGCTGCGGTTGTGGTTCTAGTTTCTTTAACTTCGGCGGCGGCAACAGCTGCATCTGGATTATTTTACTTCTTGTATTCTGCGGCGGATGCGGTAACGGCAGTTTCCTCGGCGGCGGCGGATGCGGTTGTGACAATGGCTGTAACAACGGCGGAAACTGCTGCAGCATAATTATCTGGCTTCTCATCTTAAGCTGCTTCTGCGGCGGCAACGGTGGATGCGGTAATGGATGCGGCTGCGGCAACAGCTGCTGCTAATATGATGGAAGTCTGAACGATTTCCATTGAAGACCGTTTTATCCTTATTGCCGGCAAAGTTTTGGGGGGCTGCCACGATGACTCATCTGCTTCGTGGCAGCCCTATCTTTTACAGTATTAAATTTTCGTCTTGTACATAATTGTCCAAAACGTTTCATATAAATGTGTTAAAGATTTTGTGGAGAATATATCATGCCGGAATATGAAAATGGTCAAACCAATCTGCTCATCACGGAATTTGACCTGAAAACAACAAATGGTTCCACACAGATGATAAAAGCGCTTATTCCTTTTTTCTCACCCAGAGAACAACATATGCTTGCAATGATTGTCCGTATACAGGAATTAATCATGACAGTGCGTTATTTCGAAAAACTCAGCTATATTCAGCAGCAGAACAACATTAAATTAAGTTTTAACAAGGATTTGTTTGACCATATAAAACGATACTGCACACCGGAAAACCAGAAAATGATTGACAGTATTTTACAATTCATGAATATATCGGAGCTTATGAAAATGATGAATGTATTCGACGGAGAAAATACAGGAGACGGTATGGGCAATTTTTCCGACATTATGAATATGTTTCAGGCTATGAATAAAACGTCAGAGGAAATTAACAACCGGCAGGACAGCGAACATACAAATCCATTTTCCGGAAACAGCCAAGGGGCCGGAGGCAACCCTATAGATATTATGAGTTCCATGATGTCTGATGAGCAGGAATCCCTATACAACGCGTTTTTGAATAAATTAAATGAAGAATTAACATAAATTAGTTTTAATTAAATCTAAGTTTAATAATATAAATTAAATCAAAACTTAACATATTAAAAGGAGACAAAACATGAATATTGACGAAAAGAAAATGAAGCTGATTAATGAATTTATGAACATGGCAAAAGGCAGAACCTCCGAAGAAATTCTGCCTCTGATTCTTGCTGTTTCCAAAAAATCAAAACAGATGGGCCTGTCCTTTACCAAAGAAGAAACGCTGTATCTGATAGAACAGACGAAAAAGGAAATGCCGGAAAAGGACCGCGCCCGTGTCGATATGATTCTTAATATGATGCTTTAGTACTATTCTTATGGCATATTTCTCCCCATGCACAATCGCCGCAGACCTGCCCGAACCGATTCGGAGCAAATATGCCATCTTCTATTTTTCTCTGCAGTTGCTGATATGTAAGCCGCTGTTTATCAGAAATTCCGGTAAATTCCATAACCCTTCTGTCAAACCCCAGCACCCGCTCTTCACTGTCACATCGTATCCCGTTGAAATTCGGACATTTACCGCAAACAGAATCGCATCCGACAGTAATGCATATTTCTGTGCTGTCCTTCAATCCGCTGATAAGTTGTGCCATATGTCTGATAAACTCCCCGCTGTAACCTTTTCCTTCAAAAAAACGGATACAAAGTCCATGGTGGGGGCGCAGTAAAATCGTCTCCATGTCACAGTACCTTTCCCACTCTCTTTGTGAGTATAATTGCCAGCGCGATTTTAAACAAATCAGGAATAATATACGGAACGACACACCATGACAATGCTGTTGCCGCTCCTACCGCACCGTTATTTCTTGCATAAACGACCATAAACCATATCGTTCCGAACGCGTAACAAACCAACAGTCCAAGAACCATGGCAACGGCCATAATCCAAACTTTTTTGCCGAATAATTTTATAATTGCCCCTGTAATCAATGCCGTAAATAAAAATCCCATAATATAGCCGCCGGTATTTCTAAAAAGTACGCCGATTCCACCCGAAAATCCCGCAAACACCGGAACGCCGACTGCTCCTAGTAATATGTATACCAGAATGGCAAGCGTTCCCCGGTACATCCCCAAAATTCCCACAACCGCAAATACCGCAAATGTCTGCATTGTAAATGGAATTGCCGTCGGTATGCTTATCCATGAGCATACTGCCAGCAACGCTACCGCAAGACCGACATATGCCAAATCAAGTGTTTTTAACTGACTTTTTGTCTCCATGTATCAAATCTCCTTTCTGTGATAGGAAAAATATAACATGGATTGTTAGTATTGTCAACTTTAATTGTGAATTAAGTTTACATTTAAAGTTGACATTTTACCGGCACGGTTACATTTTACTCATAGCGCAACGCGTCAACAGGCTCCATTTTTGCCGCTTTATTGGCAGGATAGAACCCGAAAAAAACACCGATTGCCATGGAAAATACGACAGAAAACACGATACCCGGTATGGAAGGCGCGGCTTCATATCCCAGCATGACAGTAGCCGCCAGGGACAGAGAAAGCCCCAGTCCGATTCCGATAAATCCGCCTAATAGACAAATCACGACGGATTCTGTGATAAACTGGAAACGGATAGACGCATTTGTAGCGCCCAGCGCCTTTCTTGTTCCTATCTCTCTTGTCCGCTCCGTTATTGAAACCAGCATGATGTTCATAACGCCGATGCCCCCGACAAGAAGTGAAATTCCCGCAATAACCGCGATTGCCAGTGAAATAGTTGACAACATGCTTGTCATTGAGGAAATAACCGCCGCCATGCTGAACGTATTAACCTCAAAACTGTCGTTATTTCTGTAATAGTTTTGATTAAACCAGGTCTCAAGTTCCTCGCCAAGTTGTTTTGCGTCCGTTCCTCTTGCCGCCTGCACCATAAACGAGGTATATCCTTTCGTATTGTGATTTTGATTTCTCGCCGCCTCAAACGGCATATACAACGTTGTCGTAACCGTATTCTGTGAAATCCCGCCATATACAGCCTCATCCTCATTATATTCATAAATACCGACAATTGTATAATGGTAATAACGCGAGCCGATGTAAACCGCTATTTCGCTTCCGTATGCCGCCGTGCAATCGCCGTCAAACAGTTTGTTTACCAAATCATCCGACGCAAGCGCCACCGTTCTTCCCTCCTGCTGGTCCTGCGCCGTCAGCGCCCTTCCATATAAAAGTGTGAGATTCTCATTTTCAAGATACGATTCGTTGACTCCCGTAACATGAACCGACGCTTCATTCCCTGCTAAAACCGCAGTACCGTTTCCGACGGATTCCTCGAGAAGAATATCGGTTATCCTTCCGTCAAATTCTTCAAACATGGCTTCTGTCATCTCGTCGGTCAGGTAATCTTCATCTTTCATTCTGCTTCCTCTGTTGAATCCCTCAAATGTCTTTCCCGACATGGATACTACCATAGCGGCTGATTTTTGGGAAAGTCCGACCGTGATATTGTTTGAACCCATCCCTTCCATGGAAGAGGTAACGGAATTGCTGATGGAATTTCCAACGGACATAATAGCAATTACAGAACCTATTCCGATAATAATGCCAAGCATCGTCAGGAGCGCCCGCATTTTATTTGCCCAAAGACCAGTTAACGCAAGCAGTATATTTTCTATGATAAGCATTGAATGCTCCCCTCCCTCTCTCCCGTAATCACCCCGTCCTTAATCGTGATAATCCGCTGCGTTTCCTCCGCCAGTTCACCGGAATGGGTAATCAGAATAATCGTTTTTTTCTGCTCTTTGTTTAATTTATGAAATAAATCCATAATGATTCTTCCCGTCTCCGAATCAAGCGCTCCCGTCGGCTCATCGGCAAGAATAATTGCGGGCTCGTTCGCCATCGCGCGGGCGATTGCCACACGCTGTTTCTGTCCGCCGGAAAGCTCATCCGGCTTATGATACAGTCTGTCGCTCATCCCCACCATCTCCAGCAGTTCCTTCGCCCGTTCCCTGCGCTTTTTTCTGTCCATTTTTCCGTAAAGCATGGGGAGCTCCACGTTTTTTAACGCGCTGGTTCTGCCAATCAGATTATACGTCTGGAACACAAACCCTATTTTCCTGTTCCGTAAATCCGACAATTCGTTGTCACGCGCTTTTGCCACGTCCACTCCGTCCAGAATGTAACTGCCTTCTGTCGGACGATCCAGTACGCCGATAATATTCATCAACGTCGATTTTCCGGAACCTGACGCGCCCACAATCGAAACAAATTCACCCTGACGCACATTGAGGTCAATTCCATGTAAAATCTCCAATTCATTGGCTTTTCCTACATAAAACCGTTTCACGATTCCATGAAGGTCAATCATACTCCGTTCTTCCATAACCAGCCTCCTACTCTACTGCCTGCCGCCAAATCCGCCGTCCCGAGGCGCGCTGCTGCCCGGAGCCGAGATTTCAACATCTCCTCCATATGCTCCATCAAAATAATAGACGGACGTGCTGCCTACCGGCTCCATACCGAAATTACCGGTATTATTGACCAGCGCCACAGGCAGCAGCACTTTTGCGCCTTCAATGATGCCGTCGCCGCTTATTTCCACATAATACTCCGTCTCCAGACCCTTCTTTACTTCCACGACTCTCTGCGTTTCACCTTCCACAAGCGTTACCGTGCTTTTTCCATCCGCATCTGTCGTCACACAGTCATACGGCACCGCCAGCACGTTTTTTGCGCTTTCCCGCTCAATATTCACACTTGCCGTCATGCCTGCCCGCAAAAGCGCCTGGGGTTCGTCCAGGGTAATTTCCACCTGATAAGAAGTATTCTGCGCGCCCGCAGTTGCTGTTACCGCTACATATGTAACCGTTGCCGGCAGTTCCGCTTCGCCCGTCGCATTCGTCCTGACGTAAGCCTTCTGCCCCGGCTTGATATTGTTGATATCATATTCGTCCACCGACGCCGTCACCTTGAAATGTTCATTATCCAGCATGGTAAATACCGTTCCGCCGGAAAACGTGTCGTTTTCCTTGACGCCGATTGACGCAATCACGCCGGAAACCGGCGCTTTGATTTCGCATTTTTCGATTTGTTTTTCGTACTCTTCAATTTTTTCCAAATCCGAGTCCGACGAAATAAGCTGCTTAGAAAGAACTGCCTCGTCATAGGTCTGCTTTGCCTTTTTCACTTCCTCGTCATACGCCTCTTTCCCACGAATCATCGCCGTTTCAGCGGACACAAATGAACTCTCTATTCCGGAAAGATTCTGCTTTGCCGATTCCCACGCTTTTGCCGCCGCATTTTTTTGCTGATATGCCGCGTCTTCCTGCGTCATCGACGCTATCGCCGCCTCTAACTGCCCCCTTGCGTCTTCGGCGCCGCCCGCTATGCCAAACTGTCTCAATGCCTCCTGATACGCTTCTTCGCAAGCATTATTTGCCGTCTGGTATTCCGCCGCTTTGGTATGATACGCCGTTTCTGTTTCGCTATAATTTTTCGCTGCCTTCTCAAGCGCCTCGTTATATGTATCCAGCGGGCTGTTCTTAATCGAATCAAGCGTCTGGTTTACTGTATAATTGCTCCTGCATTTCGCCAGTTTCTCCTCCAGCTCGCTCGTATCAAAACGTGCAATTACCTGCCCTTCCTCCACATATTCTCCCACACCCGCAAGTACCTCGCTTACCTTCACATCCTTTACCTCGCTGGTAACGGTTCTGAAATCCACGCTCTCGATACTCCCTGTGACACTGACAGAATTGGATAAATCTCTACGCTCCACTTTCGCCGTGCTAATCACATTGCCGGGCACCGTGTTCACCGGCTTTTTCTGACGCTGTCTCAGGCACATCCATACTGCCGCGCACAACAACACGACCACACCGCTTATTATAACGATTTTTTTTACTTTCTTTTTTGGGGAATCTGCCGAACTCATATTGCCTCCTTTATTAATGGAATATCCAGTTTTAACCAATATGATAGGGGGAAAATGTGTTCAAATGGTGTTTAAATCGTGAAAGAACTGTGTTGATTTTGTGAAGAAAACGAATGTGTAACTTTATGGATAAACATGAGCCAAAACACAAATATCGTGTGTAAAGACATCGGGAATTTTACAAGCTTGATGGACATATGTTCCGGCTTTAAAATAATTTCCTCAAAATATATGTCAGCAGCGCATTGCATCCTTCCATGACATCTTCAAATGTTTCGTCGAAATTTCCCGTATACCAAGGATCGGCAATTTCGCCCACCCTCCCCGCAAAAGAAAGCAGTGTTTTGATTTTGCCGTCAGGGTCTCCTCCCGCTATTCGCTGCATATTGCGGATATTGGCGCTGTCCATTCCGATGAGGTAGTCATACTGCACATAATCGTCCGCCGTCATCTGTACCGCTCTGTGTGGAACAACCGGAATTTTCTCGGTGCGAAGCTTCTCTACCGTTCCATAGTGAGGCGGATTGCCAATTTCTTCCCTGCTGGTTGCCGCGGAATTGATATAAAACTTGTCCTCTATATGTTTTTCTTTGACAAGGTATGTCATTACGCTCTGCGCCATTGTGCTGCGGCAAATGTTGCCGTGGCACACGAAAAGCACTCTAGTCATAAATTTTTCTCCTCCTAAATTGCCAAGATATGCCGAGAAATGCGAGGTTTTATCAGGTTTTCCAGGCATTCGATTTTTTCAAGTGTAAACTACATAATTGGCATATCTTTGCAAATATTAGCATTTCACAGCCGTGTGTAGTAGTAAAATAGTAGTAAAGATGTCAAGTAATTACTACTAAGGTTTTGGGGTGTTCATTTGAACACCCTTTTTGCCCTAGGGGTGTTCACTTTTGCCTAGGGGGTGTTCACTTTTTAACAAAGGGTGTGCAGATTGATTTTACACACCCTTTTTCATCATATCGCATCGAGCGAAAAAAATTACAATTTCCTTGTCTAACGCATCAGCTCGACAAACTGGAATTTGTATCGCTATAACAACTTATTCTTTCTAAAATAATATTAAGGCTTTCCTAAAAACTCATTCCATTTTACTATTAGTTCATCGCATAGTATTTCAAAACAAACATCACTATCGTCTCCAGTCATTAAATCGACTTCACAACTAATATGTACCCCCTGTTTATCTAAACAACTTTCAACAGCATAAATATATCTGATGCACGTTTCATCCGTATCAATAGAAAGTTCCTCAAGCAGTTTTGATATTTCTTCAAGAGAAAGAACCCTATCCGATTGTTCTTCTATCAATTTACCATATTGATATTTTTTAAAACCATATTGCTTAATGTTTTTTATATTGCATTTTTTAAAGATAACATCCGCTGTACTTACACAACAGTCAAACTCTTTTGGATTTTGAGAATTTGAACTTAAAACATTCAAAGCATCTACTTTCCATATCATATCTTTATTTTCGTAAGTAATTTTTTTAATCTCTGCATCATGCCAACTAAAATTATCTGGTTCATTTTTAGAAATAAACATTTATTCTACTACTCCTTACCATCATTTACAAAGTCTCGCAAAACCACGCAAATTCCGATTTGTTGAATCACTCAATGGCATTAAAACGCAACAGAGAGTGCCATAATATAATTTCCTGCGCCATGTAATAAAATGTTTGGTATAATCGAGCCATTAAATAATTTCTCACTGAGATACCCTAAAAGCCACCCACCTGCTGATGTACTAAGAAAAATAATTGCATAAGCAATCAGATTTCTACGGTCCGAAATCGAAAACAATACATGAATAGAGCCAAAAATTGCTGCTTGTATAATATTTCCTGCAAGCAGCCCTGCTTTTGCTACCAGACGCTTCATAATAAATCCGCGGAATAGGATTTCCTCAGCCATAGCCTGCTGGATAAACGATACAAAGAAAGCTGGTATGACAGCTACCAATCCCAGCCCCTTAAATGTGTCTGCAGAAGGCTGTGTTATTTTAGATATTGCAGTAAAATGTACCATCCAATAAATCAAAATGTATATTGCCGCAAAAATAGTAAGCATTCTTATAGAAGTAGTTTTTTTAGGAGCATACACTCCAATATACTCAAAAAATCGGCACTTTTTTCTCTCTCGTATTAACCAGCAGGTAAATGGAATAATACAGAAAATAATTAACTGAATTAAGATACTTCTTATCATAAACCCATAATCCATATTTTGTCTCTCCTATCTAAGTTTTTTCTTTCAAATTCTGATTTACAGCCTAAATAATTCTATTGACTTTTCTTTTCCAACTTGTAATTTATATATACTCATAGTAATTTCATTTCCAAACTTTGACTTTTATAATTCCCCATTAAACACTGATTTTTCGCCCTATTTACTTCCCGATAAATTCTAATTTGTTAAAAATATATAAAACCTGAAACAATAAATCCTATGACTATTCCACATATAAAACTAATTGATATATTCTTTGGTTTCGTATATAAAACTGTTAAGCTTCCAATAAAAATTAAAGTATCAATGATTGATTTAAAACCAAAGTATATCAATCCAATTGAAAAACAAACTTTAAACATTATACCAATAATTAAACTGCTAATTATTATTGAGTATACTCTTTCTCCTTTAGAATACCAGCAAATAATCGCAAGTAATGGTGATACAATTGTTAAGCCGTACCATATCATCATATATGTCGTTGGATTAAATCCACTAAACATAATTGTATATAAATGATAACTTACATTCATTCCCGCAAAGAATAAAAACACATTTAGTGCTGCTCTCAACGGGGATTTACTATACACAGATATAGCAAGTGCTATAAATAACCATATTCCAAATTCAGACAATACATTATTAAGATTTAATCTTCCGATAATTTGTTGCCACCATATTGAATTATCAATTGCTAAATTATCTAGCCATTTAGCTATAATACCCAATGCAATTCCGAGTACAAATATTAAAATTGTATTTATTATCTTATTTTTTAACAAAACATTTTTATCTGGAGTTCTTATCTTATTTAGTTTTTCAATCACATAATCACCCTCTCAAATTCAAATTTGTTAAATTCTGAAAATCGGAATTTACAATCCATTCCAGATCACCCTACTCCATATTCTCATCCATATATTCTTTACGGATTTCTGAAAGGGTCTTACCTGTTGCTTTATGAATTGCAAACTTATATGTCTCTACAGATTTCCAACCCATCATTCTCTTGAGCCAATCCTGCATAGACATTTCTTCATTATTAAAAGTTACATGACCGTTCGCAAGTAACTGAACCTCTTCATCATATCCTTTCGCAATAAGAACATCCCCGGCAGAAACAACTCCCCAGGAAAGCATATCCTTAATCTTTGGAAGTTTGGTTCTTTCAATACCACTTGATGGCTTTTTCATCTCTTTAACCCAATCGTTAGGTTGCTCTATGATTTCAAACTTTGGAGCAGGTTCAGAATTGCCTATTCTATATAATTTAATCTCACAAAGGATAAAGCCAACTCCCTCATCGGTATGATTGTTAAGCCACTCTATTGCAGCCGTATGCTCTGGCCTTGCTTTTCTCACAATCCAAATAACTAAATCAGCAGCCTTGCCGGATGCATAAGTTATCAATTTACCAAGATGGTCGTGGTCTGTTTCCTCCAACTGATTCTCGACAATAACCCTGCGTCCTGTATCTGCATCTGTAGCAAAAATATCTACATTGAAATCACCAACGGATGATTCTGTTTCTTCTATAGAAATATCGATACCAACTGTATCACTCAAAACGCCGATATTTTTTGCAAGCCAAGGAGTAAAGTCATGAGCCTCATGTGGCCATACTTCTCTTAAATCTTTTATTTCTGTTAATGTACCAAGATTTATCATTTTCGCTCCTCCAATCAAAAAAGCATCCAGATCTATCCCGGATGCCAATAAAAGCCACACCATATGAATACGGGATTAGTTCCTTGTTTACAATGTTTTACCTCTCAAAATGGTTATAAAATGACTAAATTATATTATAACACTCAACCCGTAATTTTACCAGTAAAAAAGCACCCAAGCATTTCTGCCTGAGTGCCGTCAAATCGATTATTCTGTTATGCAACCCTTACAAGTCCACCCTTGTTGTGGTTGTTGTGTCACAACACTTCCATTTGGAAATTGAAAGATAAAGCAGAAACCAAATGATACAATGTGTCATAAGAATAAACATATCTTTTGCAATCATTGGCTTGTCGCTGTCAGCCAAATTCATAATTCCTTCAAAGGACGCACTGGACGGTACAAGATAGCAAAATACCGAAATCAAACCGCCTGCCCCCAACAAATAGGATACCAATGGCACTGCCATAAACAGAATCATAATCATCTTAATAGTAACAACACCTACCATAAGACTTTCGGAAAATTTACCAATAAATAACCCAATCAGTGCAGCTATAAATGTAGAGAGGATAATCAGCACAAGCATAAGAATTGCATTCCAAACCGACAGCCGGAAATAGCAACTGGCGGTCAAAATGGCAGACAGGCCTCCTCCTATAAAGCCCACAAAAATTTTTTGCATCACATATCCGCTCTGTGTCATTGGCAATATCTGATTGACCAGATCAACACCATTTTCTTTCTCAGTTATCATGTTCATGGCGTTAAAAGTACATCCCATAAACATGGCAACGATCAGAGTCATGGCAATAAAAATATTTTGAAACCCTGCCATCATATCAGGACGCTCTAAAACCGTGATGCTTATCTGCCCTGCACTTTCCCTCCCCTCATACAATGCTGGAAGCGTATCAGCTGTCTGGCGGAATAAATCCAGTTCATCACCGGATACCATTGTCTGAATGCTGTCACCATCAGCTTTTACTCCAATCATGTATGTGGAAGGTTCATTGACCGCAGTAATCAATTCCTCCTGTGATTCGTATATGGTTACAGAACCATATCTCTCCAACCAGACAATCGTCTGCGCGGACAGGTCATTTTCCAATACGCCAAATTGGAATTCTGACACGGAAGAAAGGTCAATTCCACCAATAAAATTTAAAGCCAAAGCAACAATGATCGGCAGAAGAAAAGACATCATGCAAAATCTGTCTTTCCATACGCTTTTAAGCTGATAAATAAGACCCCTCATGATCAGCCCTCCTTTCCCATTTCTTTGTGAAATGCTTTTTGTACAATCCAAAACAGAATGGCAATCCCACAAGCGAAAGCCAGATAATAAACAGGACTTTTGACAGGCATACCAAAGTAGGCATTTTTAAGCCCCATATAAACATGATAGAAAGGATGCCAGTCAATCCATGCCATTTTCACAGAGGTGTTTGCCGACAAAAATACAGGCGCCGCTGCAAAAATGGCAATTACCAGATAGGCAAGGCTAAACTGTCTGAAATCTTTTAGCAGCATAATACATCCAAATCCCGTAAGCGCCATAATCAATGACAAAATTGTTGTCTGTACCAATACGTCAGGTAAAATATCAATCGCATCATGAAATCCTACATTTAATACAGTCATCAATGCTGCAAAAATCAAATCAGATAACAAGAAAACCATTATTTTTGATGCCATAAATAAGCTCTTATGAAATGGCAGGACTGCATGGACACGGATAACCCCCATTTGCTTTTCTTTAAATAATACTGCGGCAATCCCCAAGAAACCAACGGCAATGATTTCTATAAACAACAATTCGCAAGACATTTCTTTTCGTTGTTTTAGTTCCGGTGTATTTTCCCCTACGATTTGAGCAGTATACTGACTGCCTTGCCGAAGAAGTGACGATGCGTAGTCAGCCCTATGATTGTCAGCCTTTTCACTTCCAAAATAGAGAACAATATCCGGCGTACCGGAACTGGCATCTATTCCGACACCATTCGCATCCGTAGAAAGAGCCATGTTTAATTCTTCTAACGATGTTACCGGATAAATCAGTTCCGATATTCCCTGCTGTGTTCCCTGCGGGTCAAACAGATATACATTGTAGAGTTCGGCATTCATAAAATTGATATAGCCAAAGTTAATAAACAACGTATAAATCATCAGTGAACCAAAAGCAACAAGAAAAAATTTTCCATCCAACATTATTTGGCAGTCTTTTTTGAATAGAGAGCAGAAATTTTTCCACATCAGGACAGCCCCCTTCCTGTATATTGGATAAATATATCCTCCAAAGTTGGTTCTTCTGAATGAATACTGATAATCTTATCATGCCGGAAGGAAATGCCTTTTTCTAATTCCGACATCTCTATTGATTTTTCCTCACGCCTGCCCTGATACAGGTAATCTATCCGTACACGGTGATTGCTGTTTTGTTCTTTTAATTTTTTCGGCGTGTCTAATACAACAATATTTCCGTTAGTCATAAAAGCCACCCTGTCGCATAATAAATCTGCATCCAGCATATTATGTGTGGTTAAAAATACAGTTGTCCCCTTCTTTCGTTCTTCTTCTATAATCTTGCGGAACAAAACAGCGCCGGAAGGGTCAAGACCACTGGTTGGTTCATCCAAAAATAATAGTTCAGGGCTGCTGATCAGCGCCCTTGCCATACTGACACGCTGCCTCATACCTTTTGAATATGATGAAACAGGTTTTTTCATAAAATCAGCCTTAAACTCCAACTTTTCTAAAATCTCCCCAATATCCCTGAGCTGCTTTGCCGGATAAAAAGAGGAAAAATATTTCAGATTGTCAACTGCACTTAAATTCGCATACAGATAGGGAAATTCAAACAAGACGCCTATTTTCCTAAAAAGATCCTGTGTATGCGCTGTAGAAATATCCTGTCCGAACAATGACGCATAACCGCCATGCCCTTTCAAAATACCAGTGAGGATTTTTTGTGTCGTTGATTTCCCGGAACCGTTCGGTCCCAAAAAGCCAAAAATTTCTCCATTCCCTACCGTAAAATTTAAGTCGTGTAATGCCTGCTTATCCCTTCCGTATGAAAAAGTCAGATTTTTAACTTCAATCATTCATCATCGCCCCACTTTCCCAGACTGCTGTCTTTCTGTTCCTGCTGGTGTTTATTCCACCATTTCATAAACTTTATCTTGAAAGGGACAGAAATTACCAACACTACTGCAATTATTATCCACAAGTACCACGGGGTTCCTAAAAACATACATCATTCCTCCTTGCCAGTTGTTAAAGGTTTACTTGCACCGACCGCATGTCGCAACGCGGCTAAATTCCTATGTGAAAAACTGTCGCAGAATTTTTCACATTGCGGTCGTGTACATATAAATATAGAAAAATGAGGTGAAGTCGAAGTGTGGTCTCTGTGAAATTGAGGTGAAAACAGTAAATTCCTTCGGAATTAACTGTGCGAAAATTGCTTCGCAAACTCGAAAGCGGCTATCCCTTTACTTTTAAAAGAATAGCCGCTCATAAAAGAGTTTATTTTATGATAGGAATAGCGAAGAAAAACCGGGCGCCATCCGTTAAATTTTCTGCTCCATATTCCAAATTTTGCATAGATAATATTTGTGCAACAATAGCAAGACCTAATCCCGAACCATTGTATTTCACATTTTTATCACGGTAGAACTTCTCCCATATTTTAGGCAGCTTTTCCGGCGGTATAGAAGCACCCTGATTATAAATGGAAAAATGAAGCATATTGTCTTGTTCGGTTAATGATAATCGTAAAATCCCCTTTGGCAATACATTCTTTTTCGCGTTTATAATCAAGTTGTCTATGACCTGCTCCATACGCTGTTTGTCTGTATAAACAAAAACTTTATGTTCCGGAATCTCATACTGTAATGCAAAATCAGTGTCCGGCATATCAATCAATAACCGTCCCGCTATCGTCTCTACAAATTCCACAAAGTCAAACCGTTCCGGCACCAATGATACAGCCCCGTTTTCCAATGCGGACAAATCTAACAATGTTTCAATCAGTGTACTCATTCTTTCTGTTTCAGAAATAATGACCTCTGTAAATTTCTGCCTCTTTTCTCCATCCGTTTCATCCTGTATTCCTTCCGCATAGGCACGGATCACTCCTATCGGTGTTTTCATTTCATGGGAAAGGTGGTCTGTTAATTCCTTTCTTTCCCGTAGCAGTTTCCTTTCCCGTAGCATATCTTTTTCAAGCCGGATATTTGCTTTCTCCAGTTTTTCAAGCGCTTCCTGCAAATTTTCGGACATTTTATTAAGATTATCTGCAAGTTCTCCAAATTCATCCTTTGATGCTATTGTACAAGGCAGGGAAAAGTCTAACTCCGCTGCCCTGTGTGCCATTTCACAAATGTTATCAATTGGATCTGAAATAAATCGTCCCAACAAATAATCTATCAACATAATCAATAAAGTAACAAAGATTACCCACAGCAAAAAAGAAATATCCTTTTCTAAAGGCAGCCGCGTTGAAATAAGGTATGAAAGCATTAAAGCAATACCTGCAATCTTTGAAATCATAATAATTTTCTTCCGTACTGTACGAAGTGAGAAGCGTTCTTTCATTTTGCCACCTCAAATTTATACCCGGAACGGATCAGCGTTACGATGGACTTTCCCTCATTGCCCAATTTTTGCCGCAATGTTTTGATATGCGTGTCAACCGTACGTGTATTCCCCTCAAAGTCATATCCCCAAATACGGTTTAACAGCTGTTCCCGTGAAAATACCTGTCCGGGATTAGACATAAAAAAGTGCAGCAACTCATATTCTTTATGAGTCAGCGTAATTTCCATACCGTCTAAAAACACTTTATGTGCGGCAGGGTTTACTGATATTTTCCCTGCACTAATCATTTTCCCCAACGTGTTGTTTCCCAAATCTGTGATAGTTCCTGAGGTACGGCGCAGCAATGCGTTTGCCTTTGCAAGCAGTATTTTCGGGCTAAACGGTTTTGTCATATAATCATCAACACCATATTCGTAACCTTTCAATTTATCTTCTTCATCACTTTTAGCGGTCAGCATGATAATTGGCAGATGGCTCATTTCCCTTGCCGCTTTACATACAGAAAAGCCATCAAGATGCGGCATCATAATATCCAATATCATCAGATCCATAGGATTGTTTTTCAATATCATTAGGGCATCTACACCATCATCAGCAGTAAAACAGGTATGCCCGCCTCTGTGCATATATTCGCAGAGGATGTTTTGCATATTCTTTTCATCTTCTACAATTAAAATATTTGCCATGAAATCATCCCTTTCAACTATGCCCACATCTTTTGACTACAGGTCCCTCTGCATATTTTTGCATTATCCACAAACGGTGAATTTTGTTATTAGTAATAAAAATGACAAAAAAACAGAACTTCTTACTACTATGGATTTTCAATATTTGCATCTCCACTAGGACAATTTATATTCTTTTCGGGATATCCAAGTGTTCCGTAGTCTATGTAATCAATATTACTTCCACCAAATGAACCATGCGCAGAAAAATTTCGTGCTTGCAATGCTTTCTTCTCCATGTTACCTATAACAACATCTATTCCTGTAAAGAAATGTGTTAATTGTTCGCTTACTCTTTGCAAACCAATGATTATTTTTCACTGCCCAATTATTATTACACCATGTTGTCCCGATTCTGCCCATTATAAAGAAACCTTCTAACTTCCATAACCAAATCATTCGGATTGTCATCAATCACTACATAGTAAATAATATAATTATCCACATAAATACGATAATAAGAATATCTACGCTCCCGAGCAGAATGATATGGTTCAAAAGATTCAGCCATCGGAAGCCTCTCCATAATAGCAGACTCTACCTTATCCAATAAGTCATTTGCTGCTTTGGGATTCTTCAGTTTCTCCGCAATATAGGTAACTTTTTCATTAAGGTCATCATAAAAAAGTGGCAGATAGCTCAATCTGTACTTTTTACTGAACATT
>CAJTZH010000038.1 GCA_910584325.1 uncultured Lachnospiraceae bacterium
GAAATGTATAATGCCGACGGTTCCCGCTCGCCGATGTGCGGAAACGGTATCCGGTGCGTGGGAAAATTTGTCTATGACAAAGGACTGACGGACAAGAAAAGTATTTCCATAGACACACCGGCAGGTATCAAGTATCTGGATTTGAATGTAGCGGACGGCAAAGTCGCAACGGTTAAAGTTAATATGGGGCATCCGATATTTGATCCTTCACAGATACCGGTTGTTTCCGATAATGAGACCGTGGTAGATGAAATCATTACCGTAGGAAATAACGAGTACCGTATGACATGCGTGTCGATGGGTAATCCCCATGCGGTCGTCTTTGTGGATTCGGTAGATGATTTTCCGGTTGAAACAGTGGGAATGTTATTTGAAAATCATGAGAGATTTCCTGAACGTGTCAATACGGAGTTTGTCGAATTTGTTGACCGCACGCATCTGAAAATGCGTGTCTGGGAGCGCGGCTCAGGAGAGACGTGGGCGTGCGGAACGGGAACCTGCGCGGCAGCGGTTGCCGCCGTCTTAAACGGTCTGTGCGATACGGATGTAAACGTTAAGCTTCTTGGTGGAACGCTTCGGATTACATGGGACCGGGATAACGATTTGGTGTATATGGAAGGACCGGCAAGAACGGTGTTTGAAGGCGAAATTGATTTGTAGACGGTATGAAATAAGGGTATGCGCATGGTTTGCATACCCTTAAATTATAATTAATCCCTGTTAAATTCTGTCAGTTTCAGATTTGGATTCCGCTCCTCAACCATGCCCACGGACCAGCTGTTGATAAAAAGCAGCAGCGGATTATCTTTCAAATCTTTAATCTTTTTCATATCAGAGGTTCCCACAATCCGGTTCACATCAATTTCGTCTTTATTTGCTATCCAGCGGATATGTTCATAAGGCAGCGGCTCCAGACGGATTTCAACACCGTATTCACTGTCAAGGCGGAATTTTAATACGTCAAACTGCAGGGTACCGACAACGCCTACAATAATTTCTTCCATACCGGTATTAAATTCCTGAAAAATCTGAATCGCACCTTCCTGTGCAATCTGGCTGATACCTTTTACGAACTGTTTTCTCTTCATGGTATCAATCTGGCGCACCCTTGCGAAATGTTCCGGCGCGAACGTCGGTATTCCTTCATAGGCAAATTTCTTGTTGGAAACACACAGCGTATCGCCGATGGAAAAGATACCCGGGTCAAATACTCCGATGATATCTCCTGCGTATGCCTCCTCGACAATGTGGCGTTCCTGCGCCATCATCTGCTGCGGTTGGGAAAGCTTGATTTTCTTATTGCCCTGAACATGGAATACTTCCATTCCGGCATCATATTTTCCCGAGCAGATACGCATGAAAGCAATTCTGTCACGGTGGGCTTTGTTCATATTTGCCTGAATCTTAAAAACAAAGGCGGAGAAGTCTTCTTTAAACGGGTCAATCAGTCCTTCTGATGAGTTCCTCGCAAGAGGGGAGTAGGTCATTTGCAGGAAATGCTTTAAAAATGTCTCCACTCCGAAATTTGTTAAGGCAGAGCCGAAGAATACAGGGGAAAGTCTGCCGCCGCTTACGGCTTCCTGATCAAATTCGGCGCTGGCACCGTCTAAAAGTTCAATGTCCTCCATCAGTTTGTCATAGAACATATCGCCGATTTCCTGTTTTAAGGCAGCATCGTCAACGGGAATGTTTTTGGTTTCTACTTCTTTCTGACCGTTCATCGCCGCGGTAAATTTGGAGACATATTTTTCGGTTCTGTCATACACGCCTTTAAATTCTTTGCCGGAGCCGATTGGCCAGTTAATCGGACATGTCGCGATACCAAGAACTTTTTCGATTTCATCAAGCAGTTCAAACGGGTCGTTTGCCTCCCTGTCCATTTTATTGATGAATGTAAAAATCGGTATATTGCGCATAACGCAGACCTTAAAAAGCTTTATGGTCTGGCGCTCTACGCCTTTGCTCGCGTCAATGACCATGACGGCGGAATCGGCCGCCATCAGGGTACGGTACGTATCTTCCGAAAAGTCTTCGTGTCCCGGTGTGTCCAATATATTAATGCAGTAACCGTCATAATTAAACTGCAATACGGAAGAGGTTACGGAAATACCTCTCTGTTTCTCAATTTCCATCCAGTCCGATACGGCATGCCTCGCCGTTTTCTTTCCTTTGACAGAACCGGCAAGATTAATCGCACCGCCGTACAGAAGAAATTTTTCTGTCAAAGTAGTCTTACCTGCATCCGGGTGGGAGATAATCGCAAAGGTTCTGCGTTTTTTTATTTCGTTGGAATAATCAGCCACGTTACGCGTCCTCCTAAAAAAATTCTAAAAAATGTGCGTTCTTCCTATTTTACCTTATTTTGGAACGGCTGTACAGAATTATTTCGCGGCGGCGGTTGCAATATGGTTTAGATTTTGTTATAATGCGATTGTAATAATTTTGTAACAATTACGGGACGAGGGAGGTGTTTCCATGGTAAATGGTATCGGATATGGCGGTTATAGTGCATATTCTGCTTATGCAGGATGGAATCATGGAATGTCAGGCGCATCTTCAACGGGACGGCCGGAGGAGGATTTAAGCAATGCGCAGATGCGCAATTTAAAGCGCACGGGAGCCATTGAATGTGAGACATGCAAGAACCGGCGGTATCAGGACGGCTCTAACGAAGCGGATGTTTCGTTTAAATCACCGGGACATATAACCCCGCAGGCATCGGCGGCACGCGTTATGGCGCATGAGCAGGAGCATATTGCGAATGCTTACGAGAAAGCAGAGAAGGGCGACGGTAAGGTTGTTGCGGCAAATGTCAAGTTGATGACGGCGGTTTGTCCGGAGTGCGGCAGAAGTTATGTGGCAGGCGGAGAAACGAACACCATGATAAAATATAATGAATCCAATCCTTACGGAAGAGCTGCGAAAGCGCAGGACGCGGTAAAAATGATTGGGCAGAGAATTGATTATGCGGCATAGGTGGAGAATATGTTAAAGAACTTTAGAAAGACGGCGGTATTTTTTATAACCGTCATGATGTTGTGTCTGTTTGTAAATGAAATAGCATACGCAACCAATATAAATAAAATGAAGAACGATAAAAAGAAAGCGGAAGAAGAGGTAGAGAAGCTGCAAAATGAGCTGAGTGATTTGTTGATTGATATTGACGAGACGGAGACGGCGCTGATTGAAAAGGGCGAGGAGATTATTAACGAGCAGGCAAGACTTGCCGATATGCAGGTGTTAAAAGAAACTCAGTACACGCAGATGAAGGCGCGTATTAAATATATGTATGAGAACGGAAAGGATGTAACGGTTCTGTTTCAGGTTCTGGCAATGGAAGATGTTGCGGACTCTCTCAATAAATATGAATATGCCGAGAAGATAACGGAGTATGATAGAAATCAGCTTCAGGCATATATTGATAATATAAAAGACATTGAAAGTACCATTGCGCGTCTGGAAGTTGAGCAGGCAGAGCTGGAAGAGTTACAGCAGCAGTACGCGCAGAAGCAGGATGATATTAATCAGTTGATTGCCTCAAAAGAGAAAGAAGTTAAGGATTTGGATAAGGCGATTGACGCTGCGGTAAAGAAAGCGGCGGAAGAGGCAAAGCGAAGAGAAGAAGAGAGAAGGAAGGCAGCGGCGGCAGCCGGAAACAATACAGCGGCCGGCAGCACAACGACTCCTTCTGTGCCGGCGAACTCAGGTGGTTCGGCAAGCGGAAATCAGATTGTGGCTCTTGCAATGCAGTATGTGGGAACTCCTTATGTCAGCGGAGGTGCGTCGCCGAGCGGATTTGACTGTTCCGGCTTTACTTCGTATATCCATGCGCAGTTTGGAATTTCCGTTCCCCGTTCTTCGGGAAGTCAGGCGTACGGCGGTGTGGGCGTAAGTCTTTCCGATATTCAGCCGGGTGATATTGTATGTTATCCGGGACATGTAGGAATTTATATTGGAAACGGTCAGATTGTACATTCTACAGTGCCGGGAAGTACCGTAAAGGTCGCAAGCATTTATTACGCGTCATACGCGCAGATTATTGCGGTAAGAAGATATTATTAAATGTATTGATGTTAAAGGCGGATTGTGCAAAAGAGGCGGCTTGTGCCGCCTCTTTTGCGCAGTTTGTACGTTGGAGTGAAATATTTAAATATAGAATATATAAAGCGGGGAGTGAGCGAAGTTTAGAAACATGAAAAAAATTAGTTTATTTATTGCGATGAGTCTGGGCGGATATATTGCGGACCATAAGGGCGGTGTCAATTGGTTGAAGTTTTTCTCAAAGGAACAAAATAATAAGAGAGCGGTACAGTTCGGTACACGCTCTCTTATTTGAGGAGTTTATGAAAAAAAGAAAAAATTAAATCTTAACTTGTGTTATTAGCTTATAATGGTATTATAGAAATTAAATATGTACATATCATGTTGAAAATATTAACGAATTGTAAACAATTTGTACATAATTATGAATAATGTTGTGTTGAAAACAAAAATACTATATAAAATAACTAAAGGAATGTATACAGGGAGAACATTATGTTTAAAAAAATGCGGGATAACGCGCCATGCTGGTGTAAATCCGGAAAACGTTACGGGGAATGTCACAAAGAATATGATCAAATGATTTCCCGGCTGAAAGAGGCAAAAAAGAAAATACCGTCGAGAAAAATTATTAAAAACGAGATGCAGATACAGGGAATCCGTGAGAGCAGTAAAATTAATATTGCGGTTCTCGACTATGTCGCCGAGCATATTAGAATAGGAATGAGTACAGAGGAAATCAATACGCTGGTGTATGAAAAGACAACCGAAATGGGTGGAATTCCCGCACCGCTGAATTATAAAGGATTTCCAAAGAGCGTATGCACGTCAATCGGAAGTCAGGTTTGCCACGGGATTCCTTCCGTGAATGATGTTCTGGAGGACGGCGATATTATTAACGTGGATGTATCGACGATTTATAACGGATATTTTTCGGATTCCTCCCGTATGTTTATGATGGGGAATGTTCATCCCGAGGCAAGGCGGCTTGTGGAAGTAACAAAGGAGAGCATCAATGTGGGACTGTCGCAGGTGGTTCCATGGCAGCCAATCGGTAATGTGGGCGCTGCGATTCATGAATTTGCGCAGGAGAATGGTTACACGGTTGTCCGTGAAATCGGAGGTCACGGAGTGGGGCTGCAGTTTCATGAAGAACCATTTGTATGCTTTGTCAGCGATTGGAATACGGGGATGATTATGGCGCCGGGAATGGTTTTTACGATTGAACCGATGATTAATATGGGAGAAGCGGATATTTTTATAGACGCAGATAATGAATGGACGGTTTACACAGACGACGGCATGCCTTCAGCGCAGTGGGAAGTTACGGTATTGGTTACAGAAGAAGGATATGAGATTTTAACATATTAAATTGTCAGGGTGAGCAGAGTGAATTTTATCGAAGTAAACGAAATAAGAAAATCCTATGGGAAAAGAGAAATATTAAAGGGCGTATCGTTTTTTGTGAAAAAAGGCGAATGCGTAGCGCTGGCAGGAGCGAATGGCTGTGGCAAATCAACGCTTCTGGGCGTGCTTGCGGGAACATTAAAAGCCGCGTCCGGTGAAATTTTATATAACGGGGAGAATCCGTTTGAGAACCGCAGAGTCTTTCAAAAATATGTTGGATATGTTCCGCAGGAAAACCCGCTGATGGACAAATTGTCAGTATATGATAATCTGCGGTTCTGGTATTGCGACACGGGAAGAAGTATTGAGAACGATATGGAAAATGGAATTTTAAAAGAGTTCGGGCTGGATGCTTACCGCAAATATCCTGTATCCAAGCTATCCGGCGGTTTAAAAAAACGTCTCAGTATTGTCTGCGCTTTAGCGGCAAACCCTCAGATTCTGATTATGGATGAACCGGGAGCGGCGCTGGATGTAGTCTGTAAGGAAGACATTAAACGGTATCTTATAAAATACAGGCAGGAGGGCGGAACGGTTATCCTCACTAGCCATGAGGAGGCGGAGCTGCTGCTTTGCGACAGAATGTATCTGTTAAAAGACGGCATTCTTTCAGAGCTTTCAGATAAGCCTGTCGGCGCCGCATTATTGGAGAGGTTGAGATAAAGTGAAAAAAACATTTGCATTATATAAAATGTGGTTTAAGCTCGCCATAAAACGGATTCCCGTCGTGCTTGCCGGTACGGTGGTGCTTGCGGCATTTGCAGCGGGGGCAGCATTCGCAGGCGTTAAACTTCTGGATTCCAAAGATGCCGTGGAAAAGATTCCTGTTGCGCTTGTTATCAATGATGATAATACATATACACAGATGGCCATTTCCTATCTTCTGGAAGAGGAGACGGTTAAAGAAACCTGCACATTTACGCAGATGGCAGAAGCGGATGCACAAGAAGCTTTAAAAACGGGCGAAGTATCGGCGGTCATTGTGATCCCCGAACATTTTATGGTCAGTGTGTTATATGGGGAAGACGTAACGGCACAGCTTATTCTTTCGGAAACAGAGATGACGGCGCAGTCGAAAATATTTCAGAAAATGATTCAATCCGGTGCGATGGATTTGATTACCGCGCAGTCGGCAATTTACGCGGTAGACGACTTGTGCCGCACGGCAGGAATTGACGCAGTCAGCGAATCGGAAGAATATCTCAATTTTCATTTATTGATGTATGCCCTTCGCAGAAATACATATTTTGGAAAACAGACGATTTCTGATACGGGCGACTTAACTGCAGCACAGTTTTATACAGCGGGTGGAATCGTTCTGCTGCTGATGCTTGCAGGGATTACCTGCGGCGAATTATTGAAAAAAGAGAAGCAAGGTTATACGCTGGCGTTATATCGTGTAGGCGTAAAGACACATTCGCTTCTGACGGCAAAATTGTTATCCGTGTCGGCGGTTTATATAGGAATTTTTACCGTACTTTATCTTGCGGCATTGTTGCGAAAAGCGGTGGTGTTTTCGGCGGCGGCGCTGCCTGCGGCAGCAGTTATGATATTGGCGGTATTTACCGTTCACTTATTGATTTTTCAAATAGCGGGAAACCGTTTGACGGGAACGCTCGCCGGTTTTCTTGTAACAATTGTCATGATGTTTTTATCGGGTAATTTTATTCCGGCGTCGTTTTTACCGGAACTGGTAAACGATATCGGAAATTTTATGCCTACGAAATGGATTACCGCGTTATGCGGACAGATATTAACCGGAGAAATTTTATGGCAGACGGTATCTGCCTGTCTGGCGTCAGCGGTTTGGATGTTTTGCGTGACGGTCGGGATATCGTCATGGACTCAAAAACAGGAGTGAATCTATGAAAAAGATCGGTTTATGGTGCTGGCTTTTAACAAAAAGGCAATTAAAAAATACAATGTTTCTTTTAATATTGCTGCTGATTCCGGTAACGGCGTTTATTACGTCGCGGATAGATGGATTTCAGGAGTCTGAGACGCTCCTGGTGGCGCTATATGCAAGGGATGACGACGAAATGGCGGTTGATACCATCGAAAATCTGCTGGCAGATACGGATACATACAGTTTTTATCTTTGCGGTTCACAAGAAGAGCTCATGCAGGACGTACAAAAAGGAAGAGCGGAGTGCGGATACATTTTCGGTGAGAATATAACGGAGCGTGTAACGCAGGAGAACTATAAAAATAATATTATTCAGGTCAAAAAGAAGGGGTCTGTCATTGCCGATTCCGTCAACGAAACGGTATTCTGTTCGTTCTTTCGCTTTTTTACGAAAAATATGATTTTAGAGTATGTAAAAAATAACGAGAAGTTTGCAGGTATGGATTCTGACGGATTGTTACAGCTTAGCGGGGCGTTTGATTCCTATTTAGCAGGAAATCAGACGTTTCATGTAGAATTCAGGGTGCTTGGCAGCGGTGAAGGCTTTTTGGAGACAGAAGTTCTTGAAGCAGGAAGCGCGTCTTTTCCGCTTAAAAATATAATGGCGGTTCTGATGATGACCGGGGCGCTGTTAGGTGTTCTTGGCTGGCTTTCGGACAAGGAAAGAGGCGTTTTCACGCCAATGAGATATGATTTTGTTACAATCAGCAGAACGCTTTACGTCCTGGTTCCCACTATGCTTCTTGCAGTGTGTTCTCTTTGCGCTATGGCGGCTGCCGGAACAATGACGTCCTTGGGCAGAGAAATTCTGGCAATGTTTGTGTATGTGATTTTGCTGACCGTTGTGGGAATGCTTGCGACTTATTTTGTAAAAAGGAGCATATGGATTGTCAGCGCGTTTCCGGTGCTTGTTATAGGAAGCCTGATTCTGTGCCCCGTATTCATTGATTTATCGGTGTATATCCCGGGAATCAGATATGTACAGAAACTTTTTCTGCCATATTATTACATGGCAATGTTTTAAAACTTTTCCTTGCAACAGCATAAAATATATGTTACCATGTATGAAATAGAAAAAAGACTACTGATGGGCTGATTATGCCTTGATTGTCTTTTTTTTTTGCGAAAATACTTATGTGAAAGGTTTATTTGGTGGAAAGATGAAAGCTTTTTTAATCCTTGAAGACGGTACTGTTTTCGCCGGGACAAGCATCGGAGCAGCCAGAGAAGTTATCAGCGAAATCGTATTCAATACTTCGATGACCGGTTATCTTGAAGTGCTGACGGACCCTTCTTACGCAGGGCAGGCGGTGACGATGACATATCCGCTGATAGGGAATTACGGAATTTGCCGCAGTGACATGGAATCCCTAAAAGCATGGCATGACGGTTTTATCGTTAGAGAATTATCAAGAATTCCGAGCAATTTCAGAAGTGAATATTCTATTCAACAGTTCTTAATCGAAAATGATATTCCGGGCATCAGCGGTATTGATACAAGAGCGTTGACCAAAATCCTTAGGGAAAAGGGAACGATGAACGGGATGATTACAACAAATGAACATTATGACCTTTCCGTTATTATACCACAAATAAAAGCATTTAAAGCAGCGAAAGTAGTAGAAAAAGTTACATGTAAAGAGAAATATACATTAAAGGGCAGCGGATTAAAAGTTGCGCTGATGGATTTTGGCGCGAAGAAAAACATTGCCCGTTCATTGAACGAAAGAGGGTGCGAAGTGACGGTTTATCCGGCTCTGACTACGGCGGAGGAAATCCTTGCCGCAAAGCCGGACGGAATTATGCTGTCGAATGGTCCGGGCGACCCGAAGGATTGTGTTTCTATTATTGAAGAAATCAAAAAGCTGTATCAATCCAATGTACCGATTTTCGCGATTTGCCTTGGACATCAGCTGATGGCGCTGGCAACGGGAGCGGACACCCATAAATTAAAATACGGACACAGAGGCGTGAACCATCCCGTTAAGGATTTGAAGACAGGAAGAGTGTATATTTCTTCACAGAACCACGGTTATGTGGTAGATGAAACGACATTAAATCCTGCCGTGGCAAAGTCCGCCTTTATCAATGTAAACGATAAGACAAATGAAGGTCTTGAATATGTCGGGAAAAACATTTTCACGGTGCAGTTCCACCCGGAGGCATGCGGAGGTCCGCAGGATACGGCGTATCTCTTTGACCGGTTTATCGACATGATGGGAGGTACAAAATAATGCCATTGAATAAAGAAATCAAAAAAGTTATGGTAATCGGTTCCGGTCCTATCGTAATCGGTCAGGCGGCAGAGTTTGACTACGCGGGAACGCAGGCGTGCCGTTCCCTGAAAGAAGAGGGACTTGAAGTTGTGCTGGTCAATTCCAATCCGGCGACGATTATGACGGATAAGGATATTGCGGATGAAGTTTATATTGAGCCGCTTACCGTAAAAGCCCTGGAGCAGATTATATTAAAAGAAAAACCGGACAGCCTGCTGCCGACGCTCGGAGGACAGGCAGGACTGAATCTCGCGATGGAGATTGAAGAGTCCGGATTTTTAAAAGAACATCATGTCAGGTTAATCGGAACAACTTCGCTTACGATAAAGAAAGCGGAGGACCGTCTGGAATTTAAGACGACAATGGAGAAAATCGGCGAGCCGGTGGCGGCGTCGCTTGTTGTGGAAAATGTGCAGGACGGTATCAATTTTGCCGCTCAAATAGGTTATCCGGTCGTACTTCGCCCGGCGTATACGCTAGGCGGAAGCGGCGGCGGTATCGCCCATAACGTACAGGAGCTTGAGGATATTCTTGCCAACGGACTCCGGTTAAGCCGTGTGGGACAGGTTCTTGTGGAACGCTGTATCGCGGGCTGGAAAGAAATTGAGTATGAAGTAATGCGTGATGGCGCAGGGAACTGCATTACTGTTTGTAATATGGAAAACATTGACCCGGTAGGCGTTCATACGGGCGACAGTATTGTCGTCGCGCCGTCGCAGACGTTGTCGGATAAAGAATATCAGATGCTGCGTACCTCCGCGTTAAATATTATCACGGAGCTGGGAATTACAGGGGGCTGTAATGTGCAGTATGCCCTGCACCCGGAGAGTTTTGAGTATTGCGTAATCGAAGTAAACCCGCGTGTAAGCCGTTCGTCCGCGCTTGCATCTAAGGCGACCGGTTATCCGATTGCGAAAGTCGCAGCGAAGATTGCTATTGGATATACGCTGGATGAAATAAAGAATGCCGTGACGCAAAAGACGTATGCCAGTTTTGAACCAACACTGGACTATTGTGTTGTGAAACTGCCGAGACTTCCGTTTGATAAGTTCATTACGGCAAAGAGGACACTGACGACGCAGATGAAGGCGACCGGCGAAGTTATGAGTATCTGTACGAATTTTGAAGGCGGTCTGATGAAAGCAATCCGTTCCCTCGAGCAGCATGTAGATTCCCTGATGTCTTACGATTTCAGCGGGTTGAGTGTCGAGGAGCTGGAAGAGCAGCTTGCCAAGGTTGACGACAGAAGAATCTGGGTCATTGCGGAAGCGCTGCGCAGGAACATGGAGCCGGAACGAATTAACGAGATTACGAAAATAGATTTGTGGTTTATCGATAAGATACAGATTATCGTGAATATGGAGGAGGCTTTAAGAAGTAAACCTCTCACGAAGGAGCTTCTTGAAGAAGCGAAGAAAATTGAATTTCCGGACAATGTGATTGCGCGTTTAACCGGCAGGACGGAAAACGAAATTAAGGAATTAAGGCATGGATACAATATCCGCGCGGCATACAAGATGGTGGATACCTGTGCCGCGGAATTTGAGGCAGCAACGCCGTATTACTATTCATGCTATGGCAGTGAAAACGAAGCGGTGGATACCAGGCCGGCAAAGAAAGTGCTGGTGCTGGGTTCCGGTCCTATCCGAATCGGACAGGGAATTGAATTTGACTACTGTTCCGTACACTGTACATGGGCATTTAAAAAAGAAGGCTATGAGACTATTATTATCAACAACAATCCGGAAACAGTGAGCACGGACTTTGATATTGCGGATAAGCTGTATTTTGAACCGCTTACACCGGAGGACGTAGAAAGTATCGTTGATATTGAAAAGCCGGACGGAGCGGTTGTTCAGTTTGGCGGACAGACAGCAATCAAACTGACGGAGAGCCTTATGAAGATGGGCGTTCCGATTCTCGGTACAAGCGCCAAAGATGTTGACGCGGCGGAAGACAGGGAATTGTTTGACAAGATTCTTGAGGAATGTAAGATTCCAAGACCGCAGGGGCATACGGTATTTACGCGTGAGGAGGCAATTAAAGCCGCAAATGAGCTGGGATACCCGGTGCTTGTCAGACCGTCCTATGTGCTTGGCGGACAGGGAATGCAGATTGCAATTTCTGACGAGGATGTTTCCCAGTTTATGGATATTATCAACAGAATCCAGCAGGACCACCCGATTCTTGTGGACAAGTATCTGATTGGCAAGGAAATTGAGGTTGATGCCGTATGCGACGGACAGGATATTTTGATTCCGGGAATTATGGAGCATATCGAACGGGCGGGCATCCATTCCGGCGACAGTATTTCCGTTTATCCTGCGCAGTCTATCAGTGAGAGCGCAAAGGATACGATAGTGGAATATACGAAGAGGCTTGCAAGGGCGCTGCATGTGAAAGGATTAATTAATATCCAGTTCATTGTGTGCGGCGACGAAGTATTCGTGATTGAGGTAAATCCTCGTTCTTCCCGTACCGTACCATATATCAGCAAGGTGACGGGAATTCCGATTGTCAAACTTGCGACGAGCGTGATTATCGGAAATACGATTAAGGGACTTGGATATGAACCGGGGCTTCAGAAGGCGTCGCCATATATCGCCATTAAGATGCCGGTATTCTCATTTGAGAAAATCCGTGGCGCGGATATCAGTCTGGGACCGGAAATGAAGTCGACGGGCGAGTGTCTCGGTATTTCGTCAAACTTTAACGAGGCACTTTATAAAGCGTTTCAGGGCGCGGGAATCAATCCGACAAAACATAAGCAGATTATTATGACAATCCGCAAAGAGGACAGAGAAGAAGCGATTGATATCGGCAGAAGATTTGAGGCGCTCGGGTATAAGATTTTTGCGACGAGAGGCACGGCGAGGGATTTAAATAACGCCGGCGTCCACGCGGTCAAGGTCAATAAACTGGAGCAGGAGGCGCCGACGCTTCTCGACCTGCTTTTGGAGCATAAAATTGATTTGGTTATTGACACGCCGTCAAGTGGTGTGGAGCATGCAAAAGATGGTTTCTTAATTCGTCGTACCGCAATCGAAACAGGCGTTACCTGCCTTACAAGCATTGATACGGCGAAAGCATTGATATCCAGTCTTGAGGTTGCGCATGCCAAAGAGTTCCAGCTTGTCAATATAGCGGAAATTTAACAACATATTTGATATGAGAGCTACATGAACCGGTTTCATCTGCCCCGGATATTCTTTTGATTATAAAAGTGATATTCGGGGCGTTTTTTCGCTTTTTTTCATGACTTTTATTGACATTAAATGTAGATTTATCTATAATTATATGTAATTATGGAAATTAAGGAGTGTCATGAATGGGTAAGAACAGATTGGGAAGGAATATCCGCAGGATAATCTGCGCACTTTGTGTGCTTTTTATGCTGGTGCCGGTTTGGGTAAGGTATCCGCAGTTTTTTATGCAGGAAGTATCTGCCGCGCAGAACGGAAAAGTAAACGGGGACCTGGTAAATGTGCGTGTGGGAGCGGGTACGAGCAGCGATTATCTGCGGGGGCCTGACGGGAAGAAAATCCAGCTCAATACCAATCATGAAGTAACCATTCTCGGAGGAGCCAACGCAAGCGACGGTTCCCTCTGGTATCAGATATCCTTTTATTACGGCGGCGCTACTTACACAGGGTATATACATAGCGAGTTTATCAATATAATTAATAACGTTACTTATGTAGAGGACGCTGATTTTGAAAGTTATCTGAATGCGCAGGGATTTCCTGACAGTTATAAGAACGCTTTGCGTAATCTGCACACACAATATCCGAAATGGACGTTTCTCGCGGACCATCTCAATTACGACTGGAACGTTGTTTTGGACAACCAGAGTCTGGTAGGGCGTAATCTTGTGGAAAAAAACAATATCAGTTCATGGAAATCAGCAGAGCCCGGGGCGTATGATTATTCGTCAGGCACATGGTACGGATTTGACGGCGCTAACTGGGTAGCGGCGTCACGAGAGCTTGTAGCGTATTGCCTTGATCCGAGAAATTTCCTGGACAGCAGTTCTGTTTTTCAGTTTCAAAAACTTGCGTATGACGCGAATATACATACATTAACAGGTGTGGAGAGTGTTATTTCCAATACATTTATGGCGGGAACATCTATTTCCGATGATAACGGTGGAACAATGACCTACGCGCAGGCAATCTTTTTTTCAGCGCAGATAACAGGCGTCAGTCCGTACCACCTTGCGTCAAGAATTATCCAGGAAGTAGGAGCGAACGGCAGTTCGCCGAGTATTTCCGGTTCTGTCGCGGGGTATGAAGGACTTTATAATTATTACAATCAGGGAGCATACGCGCATGACGGAAGAAGCGCGGTTACAAACGGTTTGATTTACGCCAGGGAGAAAGGCTGGACGAGCCGTTTTAAAGCAGTTGCCCAGGGAGCGGAATATATCGGAAAGAACTATATTAATATCGGTCAGAATACACTTTATTATGAGAAATTTGATTTTGTAGGCACACCGTATACGCATCAGTATATGACGAATATACTGGCACCGTCCAGTGAAGCGGCGAATGTGGCGAAGGGATATACGGAAGAGATGCGAAAGAATATGGCCCTTATTTTTGTTATCCCGGTGTTCAATAATATGCCGGCAGATGCCTGTCAAAGGCCGACCGGGGACGGCAGTCCTAATAATGTATTGAATGCGCTGACGGTTGACGGCTATAATCTGACGCCGACGTTCAGTAAGTTCACATATGAGTATGACATTATTGTCGGTAAAGATGTGGCGTCCATCAATGTTGCCGCCAGTACGCTTGATTCTTCGGCGAAACTGGAAGGAGCAGGCAATATCGGACTTGTCGAGGGAACCAATACGATTATGATTAAGGTAACGGCGGCAAACGGTGATGTGAGAAATTATACACTTCGCGTTTACAGGGGAGATACATCAACGCTGCCGAATATAAATCCACCGGGCACAACGCCGTCGGTGCCGAATACGCCGAGCGGCGTGACGAATTATCAGATAATAACGAACTACAGTCTTGACAATACGAACGGTTATATTACAGGTATCCAGCCGGAAACTTCCGCAGCGGATTTCCTGAAAGGAATTAAGACCAGCGAGGGCGAGGCATATGTCTTGAATCCTGACGGTACGATTAACGCAGGGATTGTCGCGACAGGCAACCAGATACTGTTTGTAGATAAAGAGGGGAAGGAAGCAAGGCGGTATACGGTAATTATTTATGGCGATACTGACGGTGACGGTAAAATAACAAGTCTTGACCTGCTCTACATCAAACGCCATATTTTGCAGGTTAATACGTTGTCGGGAGCATATTTGCAGGCGGCGGATGCGGACAGAAAGTATGACGGCGTAACAAGCATGGATTTATTGTACCTGAAGAGACATATTCTTGCTGTTACGACAATTCAGCAGTAAAGGGGAAATAAATGATGAAAAAAACGATTAGTAAGGGAATTGCAGCAGTATTGGTTTTGATGATGGTATTTGCCCTGCCGCAGCGTATTTTTGCCGCGGGCGAGGTCAACGTCACAGTCAGCAGCGGAGAAACAACGGTCGGCGGAGAGGTCGAGGTTACGATTACATTGAGTAACAGCACGGAGACGCTTGCCTTAGCAGATTTGTGGATTACTTATGACGCTTCGGTTCTGGAAGCTGTCTCAGGGTATGACCAGGGCGGCGGCGGAAAAATTCACATTTTATCATTTAGCGGAGATTCTACCTATAAGGTAAAGTTTAAGGGTTTGACGGCCGGAACGTCAAATGTTGCGCTGGTGCGGGAACAGTCAATTATTAGTTCCACCGTGACGGACCAGATGCAGATGTATGTATCGTCGGGAAGCGTTACGGTTAAAGGAGCGGCGACGCAGTCCAAGAATAATAATCTTTCGGCGCTGACGGTAAGTCCGGGAACACTGACGCCTGCATTTTCAAAGGATGTCACAACATATAATATTACACTGACGGAAAGCTGTCAGAGACTGACGGTCAGCGCGACGCCGGAGGACGCAAAAGCCAAAGTATCTGTCTGGGGCGCAGTCATGGACCCGGGTGATAATACAACTAAAATCACGGTAACGGCAGAAAACGGAGAACAGAAAGTTTATACAATTTATACAAAAGTTCCGGTGCCGGAAAAACCAAAAGAACCGGAGAAAGATATTATTATTGACGTTGACGGCGCAATGTATAAGGTTATCAGTAACTTTGAGGAAGAGCTGCTTCCGGAAGGATACGAGGCGGCAGACTATACGTACAAGAATAAGAAAATTGTCGTCGGTAAGGGGTTGACAAACGGCAACATTATTTTCTGTGTGTCTGACGCGTCGATAGAGAAAACGGAGCCGCTGTTTGTCGTTTATGATGAGCAGAACAGTAAATTTGCGCATTTAAAATTGATAACGGCAAAAGGTCTTTCGTACACGGTAGTGGAAGATGTAGACGCATTGAACAGTGTGGAAGTTCCGAAGGGATATGCCGAAAGCGAGTACAGTATTAATAATCAGCCTTATAAGGTGTGGGTGGAAGAAAATAATCCCACAGCCGAATATTTTCTTATTTACTGTGTAAATGTAAACGGCGCCGCGGGCTGGTATCAGTATGATATCGGGGAAGGAACGATGCAGAGAGCGTTTCTTAACGGAATTACGGTATCATCTCCGGAAAAACCTACGGTAGAAGAAACACAGCCGCAGCCGACAGAAGAAAATCAGAAGACGCCGGACGAATATAAAGAACTGGAAGCCAAACATGATAATTATGTGAAAAAAACAAGGATTGCGCTGGGAATGATGGCAGTTCTTTTAGTGTTGGTAGTGATTATCGTAGTAATTTTTACGATAAAAACATTCCACGATTCTCATGGCGATGAGTATGAAGAGGAACCGGACGAGGAAGCGCCGGTAAAGAGAAAGAAAAATAAAAAAGACGATGATGATGATTTTACCTTTATAGAATAAGGAACATGCAGAAGAAGAATCTCAAAGCAGAGGTTCTTTTTCTAATTTTTGGTAATTGTGTTACAAGTTTACATTGACTTTTTTAATTCTTTGTTATAGTATTAATATAACAATGGAGGGATACTTATGTTTGTTTCGATAGACTTTAATAGCGATGAGGCAATTTACATGCAGCTGATTAACCAGATTATCATGGGAATTGCGCTGGAAGAATTTCATGAGGGCGATTCGCTGCCTTCTGTGCGGCAGCTTGCGGACAGTATCGGCATCAATATGCATACGGTCAATAAGGCGTATGCCGTTTTGAAACAGGAGGGTTACATTAAGCTGGACAGACGCAGGGGCGCGGTTATTGCGGTGGATTTGGATAAACTGGAAGCGATTGACTCTATGTCAAAAGAGCTTCGTCTCGTTATCGCGAAAGCGTTGTGCAGGAATGTCAGTCCACAGGAGATACATCAGGCAGTCGATGAGATTTTAAATGAGTATATGGGAGGCAGATGATATGTTGTGCGAGAATTGTAACCAAAACGAGGCAACTATTCATTATACCGAGGTCATTAACGGAGTGAAGACGGAGCGTCATTTATGCGGTAAATGCATGCAGGAGCTTGACTACAGCATGGAGGGAGAGTTTCCGTTTTCTAAGCTGATAAAAGGTATTCTGTCGTCGCATCTTATGCAGAACAGCAAGGAAGCGAATCCAATGCTGCATCTGTGCTGTGATAAGTGCGGCATGAGTTATCAGGATTTTACGAAAATAGGTAAATTTGGATGTGCTGAATGCTATAATGTATTCGGACCGCTGATTTTGGATAATATTAAAAAGATACAGGGCAGCAGTACGCATGTCGGCAGGAAATATCAATCTGTCTGCGGTACGGATGATTTGTCCGTACAGGAGTTTGATTCCACGGTGACGGATGATGAAGCGAAATTAAAGAAGTTGTCCGAGAAACTGCAGTCGGCGCTTGCGATTGAAGATTATGAGCAGGCTGCGAAGCTGCGTGACGAGATGAAACTGATACGAGGAGGGACGGGTAAGAATGCTTAGGTGGTTTGAGGAAAGCGGTGCTAATGATGATGTTGTTATTTCAAGCCGAATCCGCCTTGCAAGAAATTTAGCCGATTATCCGTTTTCTCCCCGTATTACTGCGGAACAGGCAGATAAGATGATTCATGAGGCAGGAAGGACGCTGTTGAAACTGCCGGCAATGAAACCGTATCATGACTATGTTCTGGAAGATTTGGATGAGATACAGAAGGAGGCTCTGGCGGAGAGAAATGTTATCAGCAGATATCTGCTCAAACAGAACAAAGCAATGTTTCTGGCTGCCGAAGACGAGAAGAGCTCAATTATGCTGAATGAGGAAGACCATATCCGCATCCAGTGCATTGAAGCAGGAATGGATTTGGAGACGGCATATAGTCGGGCTTTAGGATTGGATGAGGCTGTGGGCGGCGTGCTTCATTATGCGTATGATGAGAACTTCGGTTTTCTTACGACATGTCCCTCCAATGTGGGAACGGGCATGAAAGCATCGTTTGACCTGCATCTTCCGGCGCTTGGCAATTCTAAGAAGATACAGGCGTTAATCAGTGAAGTGGGACACTTTGGAATCCATATGAAAGGTCTTTATGGAGAAGACGGAAGCGGGTGCGGTCACATTTACCGCATTTCCAATCAGAAGACGATGGGGCAGACGGAAGAGGAGATTGTAGGTAATCTTGAAAATCTTGCCTCGCAGATTATCACACAGGAGAGGGAATGCAGAAGGCATATTGTGAAGAACGATAAAGGTAAACTGGAGGATGAGATTTATAAATCTTACGGTATTTTAAAATATTCCCGTAGGTTGAAGTATAAAGACGCCATGTTGTTTTTATCGGAAGTGAAGCTGGGACTGGCGATGGGAATTTTGGAGTTTACGGAGAAAGCAAATTTTATTGTTTATCAGTTAATGATAGGAATACAGCCGGCAAATTTAAAGTTAATAAGCGGGAGTAAACCTTCGGAAGATGAACTGGAGGAGACGAGGGCAGCTTTTATCAGAGAGAATCTGCCTATGATTAATTAATGGAAAGGAATTTATAAAATGCAGGACAGATTTACGGGAAAGGCGGACGAAGCGTTAAAGAGGGCTGCGGTTATAGCGAAAGAGTTCGGGCACGGGTATGTGGGAACAGAGCATATTTTAATCGGGCTACTTGATGCGGGAGAAAATGTGGCGGCATCTGTTTTAAATAATCACGGGGTAGAGCAGGAGAAGCTGGAAGATTTGGTGGAACAGTTGATTGTTCCTGAATCGGCAGTGAATGTTGTGGACCCGGAACTATATACGCCAAGGGCGAAGAAGGTATTACTCGGGGCATCTAAGGAAGCGGTGCGTTTTAAATCAAAATTAATCGGCACGGAACATATTTTGATTGCGGTTATTAAGGAATATGACTGTGTTGCGTCACGCCTGTTAAACGGAATTGGCGTCAACATCCAGAAATTATATATTGATTTGCTGGTAGCAATGGGTGAGGACGGCAATATTTACAAGGAAGATTTTCAGAACGGAAAGCCGCGGGCAGGCAGGAACAAATCCGCAACGCCTACGTTGGAGCAGTACAGCCGTGATTTAACGGAATTCGCAAAGGAAGGTAAACTGGACCCGGTTATCGGACGGAGTGATGAAATACAGCGCGTTATCCAGATTCTTTCCAGACGAACAAAGAATAATCCGTGTCTTATCGGGGAACCGGGCGTGGGTAAAACAGCTATTGCAGAGGGACTTGCGCTGCGTATCGCGGAAGGGAACGTTCCTGACGTCATTATGGATAAAAGGGTTGTCACTCTGGACTTGTCGGGAATGATTGCAGGTTCTAAGTACCGGGGTGAGTTTGAGGAGCGAATTAAAAAGGTCATTTCGGAAGTGAGGAATGCAGGAAACGTTCTTTTATTTCTGGATGAGCTGCATACGATTATCGGAGCGGGCGGCGCGGAGGGCGCAATGGACGCGTCAAATATTCTGAAACCGTCGCTTTCCCGGGGAGAGATTCAGTTAATCGGAGCGACAACTCTGGAGGAGTACCGGAAGTATATTGAGAAAGATGCGGCGCTTGAGCGAAGATTTCAGCCGGTTCGGATAGAGGAGCCTACGAAGGAGGAGACGGTTCTGATTTTAAAGGGGCTTCGCGGCAAATATGAAGAGCATCATGGACTAACCATATCAGACGCGGCAGTGGACGCGGCAGTAAATATGTCGATACGATATATCAACGACCGTTTTCTGCCGGATAAGGCAATTGATTTAATGGACGAAGCCTCTTCAAAGGCGAAGCTGGGAACGTATGAGAAGCCTGATAACATCAAGAAACTTGAAAAAGATATTGAGGCGTTGAATAACAAAAAAGAAGAAGCGATTAAGAATGAAGCATATGAGCTGGCCGGGGAGATTAAGCGCAGACAGCAGAAAAAAAGAGAGCAGCTTGAGGAGCTTCTCGTAAAATGGAGAGAGGATAAGAAACAGAGTAATATTGTTGTAACGGAAGAGGATATTGCCGATGTGGTATCCATTTGGACGAAGATACCTGTTAAGAAACTTGCGATGGAAGAATCCGAACGGCTTATGAAATTAGAAGGCATTCTTCATGAGCGTGTTATTGGTCAGGAGGAAGCTGTTTCGGCAGTGGCGAAGGCAATGCGCCGGGGAAGAGTAGGTTTAAAAGACCCGAAACGTCCGATTGGTTCATTTTTATTTCTTGGACCGACAGGTGTGGGAAAGACAGAACTTTCCAAAGCACTTGCGGACGCCATGTTTGGAAGCGAAGCATCGCTTATTCGTGTTGATATGTCGGAATATATGGAGAAACACAGTGTTTCCAAACTGATTGGCTCTCCGCCGGGATATGTCGGATATGACGAAGGCGGTCACTTAAGTGAAAAGGTGCGTAGAAATCCGTATGCGGTTATTTTGTTTGACGAGATTGAAAAAGCGCATCCTGATGTATTTAATATCCTGCTTCAGGTTTTAGACGACGGGCATATTACGGATTCCACCGGACGTGTTGTAGATTTTAAAAATACCGTGATTATTATGACATCCAATGCGGGGGCGCAGAATATTGTTTCGCCTAAGACGCTGGGATTTGCAGGTAATTCCGACGAGAAGCAGAATCACGAAATCATGAAGAGTAAAGTGATGGACGAAGTGAAGAGAATTTTCCGTCCTGAATTTATTAACAGAATTGACGAGATTATCGTATTCCATATGTTAAATAAGGAGCATATGGGGCAGATTGCGGATATTATGATGAATACCATCAATAAACATCTGATGGACAGAATGAAGATATCTATTACTCTGGATGAGGAAGCAAAGAAGTTCATTATTAATGATGGGTATGATGAGAAATACGGAGCGAGACCTCTGAGACGGACAATTCAGAGTAAGGTGGAGGACGCGCTGGCGGAAAAAATCCTTGAGGGTTCTATCAAACAGAGAAAAACAGGCACAACAGAGGTTGCAGTTACTTGTGTTGACGGCAAGATTGAATTTTTCGTGAAAAATGTTAAAAATACTAGAAAAAAGTCATAATTTATAGTATGATATAACTATACTAATTTACAGGTAATCCGAAGTAAAATAAACCCAGGAGGACATATATCGATGGCAGTTATTGATGAGTTGATTCGTTCGGAATCAAATGGAACAGTTAGTTTTGGCAATTATTTACTGGATACAAAATCCAAGTTATCCGATTTCGAGCATAACGGTGATTTGTATAAGGTGAAGACATTTAAGGAAATTACCAAATTAGAACGCAACGGAATGTTTGTGTATGAGTCGGTTCCGGGAACAGCAGTGAATAATCTGGCTGTTACAGACACCGGTGTTTCATTTCAGGTTGAAGGCAGTGAAGATGCCCAGATTACGCTTGAACTCGAACCGGAAACAGCATATAAAGTAAGCATTGATTCAGCACCGACCGGCGCAATTAAGACGAATCTCGGCGGAAAACTTGTTCTGAGTGTTGAGCTTGGCGAAGGAAAATGTGCTGATGTAAAGGTAGAGAAGCTTTAATCGATATGGCGGAATTTAGGAATAGGAATTTACGTTAATAAGAAACTGTACGGGCTGTCGCATGATACATGATTGTGCAACAGCCCTTTCTTTTGACTTACAATGTTTTTGATTTATAATTTTAAACAACTATGGAGGAAATTATTTTGGCAAAGACAAAAAGCAGCGCGTTTTTTTGTAAAGAATGCGGATATGAATCGGCAAAATGGTCCGGGCAGTGTCCGGCGTGTAAAGAATGGAATACATTTGTGGAGGAACCGGTTGTTAAGGACGCGAACGGAAGAAAAAAGGTAATGCAGCAGGCTGCGGAAACTCCGGTTACATTATCGGAAATTTCGATTGAGAAGGAAGACAGGATGTCAACGGGCATTGGGGAACTGGACAGAGTTTTAGGCGGCGGAATTATTAAAGGTTCTCTTGTGTTAGTCGGCGGAGACCCGGGAATCGGCAAGTCAACGTTGTTGATTCAGACGTGCAGGCATCTTGCAGCAGACAATTACAAGGTGCTGTATATTTCCGGCGAAGAGTCGTTAAAGCAAATTAAACTTCGCGCAGAACGTATCGGAGACTTTAACGATAAGCTGTCGCTTCTTTGCGAGACGAACCTTGACAATGTAGAGGCGGCGCTTCGAAAATACATACCGGAGGTTGTAATCATTGATTCTATTCAGACAATGTATCGGGAGGAAATCGGTTCGGCTCCCGGAAGCGTCAGCCAGGTGCGTGAATCAACCGCTGTATTAATGCAGCTTGCGAAAGGACTTGGCATATCTATTTTTATTGTCGGTCATGTCACAAAAGAAGGCGTTGTTGCGGGCCCCCGGGTTTTGGAGCACATGGTGGACACGGTTTTGTATTTTGAAGGCGACCGGCACGCGGCGTACCGTATTCTGCGTTCTGTTAAGAATCGTTTTGGCTCTACGAACGAAATCGGTGTTTTTGAGATGAGAGAGGATGGTCTTGCAGAGGTATTGAATGCATCCGAGTATATGCTCAGCGGAAGACTGGAGGATGCGCCGGGGTCGGTTGTCGCATGTCTGATTGAGGGTACAAGACCGATTTTAGTGGAAATTCAGGCACTCGTCTGTAGAACGAATTTTAACCTTCCGAGAAGAACGGCTGTCGGTACGGACCCAAACCGGGTAAATCTGTTGATGGCAGTTTTAGAAAAACGGCTGGGACTGCGTTTGTCAGAGTGCGACGCGTACATTAATATTGCCGGCGGACTTAAAATCAATGAACCGGCGCTGGATTTGGGCATTATTCTGGCTATTTTATCAAACTATAAAAATATGGAAATCGGAAACAAAACGATTGCATTCGGCGAGGTGGGATTATCGGGAGAAATCCGCGGTGTAAGCCAGCCCGAAGTCAGGGTCGCGGAAGCTGTAAAACTTGGTTTTGAACGGTGCGTTGTACCGGCAGTCTGCATGAAAAATCTGGAAAAAATGAGAGATAAGATTCAATTAATCGGAGTGAAAAGTATAGCAGAAGCATTTAACATTGTAACCGGATAATAAAATTAACATGAATTTAGGAGGGCTTTAAAGTGGTTATTTTAATTACAGGCGCTTCCCATGTTGGGAAAACAGCATTAGCACAGAAGATGATAAATCAGTACCACTATTCCTGTATATCGCTTGATTTATTAAAGATGGGACTTATCAGAAGCGGAAATACGCAGCTGTATCCGGAACAAGACGATGAATTGAAATCATATTTATGGCCCATTGTACGTGAAGTCATTAAAACAGCTATTGAAAATCAGCAAAATCTTATTATAGAAGGTATTTATATTCCGTTTGACTGGAGAAGAGATTTTGATGAATGGTATCTACAGGAAATAAAGTATTTTTGTCTTGTGATGTCAAGAAGGTATATTGAGGAGCGTTTTGATGATATTAAAGCGTTTGCAAATATTATAGAACAGCGCGTGGATGATTCCTCTTGCACAAAAACGTCTGTATTAAAAGATAATCTATATAATCTTGAGATGTGCATAAAGTATGGCTGTAATTATATCTTGATTGATAATGAGTATCAGGTTGATATTGAGTTATAAAAGGTTTTCTTATTTTATATGTGAAAGTTCTGATATGAATATGGGATATATGTGTATAAAAGTAAGACGAAATAGTTTTTATACTATGGAAGTGCGGTTCATAAATTTCGAAGCTTATACCAAATATGATTTTGTCAGTTTTATCAGATTCCGGGCATAGTATGTTGTTTATAAAACTTATTTTTAGAGTATAGTAAAATATTAAATTTCGTTAGAAAAATGTTGCCTCTGTCAAAAGATAAAATTTTCCCATATTCTGCGTATGCATATACGAGCTGCATTTGTTTGCTGAATCTTTCTAAAGACGATTTAAAATTGGAATTGTTCGTTCAAGAGGTCTATGAGCGGGCGAAGAAAAAATGTCAAAAGAGATGAATTGGTTTAATATTAGTTTTAGCCGGCTCAAGGTGGTTTTGTTAGATGAAAATTTGTTGTGTTTTTGCATGATAAAATAGGATAAAAGGTCTTCGTGTTTTTTTATCAATTTTTTTGAAAAAAAATGCAAAAAAGATGTTGACTTCCTAAAATGGAAGTGATATTATAAATAA
>CAJTZH010000039.1 GCA_910584325.1 uncultured Lachnospiraceae bacterium
GCACTCGGCTGTTAACCGAGTTGTTGTAGGTTCGAGCCCTACTCGGGGAGCTTACAAGTAGAAATTTCATATTTCTATGGAAATCCGTATACTATGATGTCTACGGATTTTTTTATAATGTATGGTTTTTAAGGCTGGGGTGAAGTCATTGAAAAATGAATAGGGAGGTGTGCAGGTTGGATGTGGCAAAACAAATCATTGACCAGAGGGTTAACAAGATACTGGAAGAAAATGCGGTATTTTTTAGTGATAAAGACGTAGAAAGAAATTGTTCGAAAGCCTTCCTGCTGTTGGGAGTTTCGGCTTATCTGGATATAGATATTGCGGAAGCGGTACAGTATCTTACCGATGGCGGAAACGACGGCGGATTTGATGCGGCGTACATTGTTGAAGCGCAGGATTCGCAGTTAAATGTGGTATTGTTTCAATCAAAATACTCCAGAAAATTGGAGGTTGACAGTAATTTCCCCGCAAATGCGATTGAAAAAGCCGTCAATACCATAAAAAGCGTTTTTGACCCTATGGAGCGGTTCCATACGTTACGTTTGTTATGCTTAACAATGGTCTGACATGGAATGAGGAAGGGCAGAATTATATAGACAATGCCTTTGCAAAACAGGAGCAGGTGCGTTTTGAACATTTTTCCCACAAAGATATACTACGCATTATTAATCGGGAACGCCCGATAGACACACAGATTTCTTTGTGTGGGAAATCGATTCAGGAGAATTTTAATTATAAAAGAGTTATTCTTGGACGGGTTTCTGTTATGGAAATTTTCACACTGATGGAGAAGTTCGGCGATAGTTTAAAAGGTTATGGTGGATATCTTGAAGAATTATTTTAATAATGATAATCTGGCACAGATTGATGGACGGACTATGGCTGCCGCGTTCAGACGTTTTGATATTCTTGAGAGATATTTAAAAAATGAATTGTGGTGGAAACAAAATATGAACTGAATATGAATATCAGTATAAGAAAGGATGGCAATAATAATGGAATTGATTCAGATAAAAGAGTTGTTTCGTGAACGAGAACAGTATTTGAATGAGAAGGTGACTGTCGGAGGCTGGATAAGAAGCGTGCGTAATTCCAAGACGTTTGGGTTTATGGTTGTGAACGACGGAACGTTTTTTGAGCCGGTACAGGTTGTTTTTGAGGACAAGCTTTCTAATTTTGAGCAGCTTTCCAAATTGAATGTGGGAAGCGCCGTTATTGTGACGGGAATGCTGGTACCTACACCACAGGCGAAGCAGCCGTTTGAGATTCATGCGGACGCGGTGGAAGTGGAAGGCGAGTCCACGCCCGATTATCCGCTTCAGAAAAAGCGGCATACGTTTGAATACCTGCGCACGATTTCCCATTTAAGACCAAGAACAAACACGTTTCAGGCAGTTTTCAGAGTGCGTTCCCTGCTGGCATATGCAATTCACCAATATTTTCAGGAGAGAGGCTTTGTCTATGTGCATACGCCGTTGATTACGGGAAGCGACTGTGAGGGTGCCGGGGAGATGTTTCAGGTGACGACGATGGATTTAGCCGATATTAAAAAGCTGCCTGACGGTAAAGTGGATTATTCCGGTGACTTTTTTAATAAGCCGGTCAATCTGACGGTGAGCGGACAGGTAAACGGCGAAACTTACGCGATGGCGTTTAAGAATATCTATACGTTCGGTCCGACATTCCGCGCGGAAAATTCGAATACGACAAGGCATGCGGCAGAATTCTGGATGATAGAACCGGAAATGGCGTTTGCTGACTTGAAGGACGATATGTTTGTCGCTGAAGGGATGTTAAAGTACGCAATCCGTTATGTGATGGAACATGCGCCGGAGGAGATGAAGTTTTTTAACGAATTTGTGGATAAGGAGCTTTTAGAGCGATTAAATCATGTGGTTTCTTCCGATTTTGGACATGTCACCTATACGGAAGCGATTGATTTATTAAAGGAACATAACGACAAGTTTGAATATAAAGTAACCTGGGGTTGTGACTTGCAGACGGAGCATGAACGATACCTTACGGAAGAATTGTTTAAACGTCCGGTATTTGTGACCGATTATCCGAAAGAAATCAAGGCGTTTTATATGAAAATGAATGAGGATAATAAGACGGTTGCGGCAATGGACTGTCTTGTTCCGGGAATCGGCGAGATTATCGGAGGAAGCCAGAGAGAAGACGACTATGATAAGCTGGTCGCCAGAATGAACGAACTGGGCTTGAAGGAAGAGGATTACGGTTTCTATCTGGATTTGAGAAAGTACGGTTCCGCAAGACACGCCGGCTTTGGACTGGGATTTGAGCGGCTTGTCATGTATGTGACCGGCATGGCAAATATCCGCGACGTAATTCCGTTCCCGAGAACGGTCAATAACTGTGGACTATAAAATTGTGTAAATTTTGTGTTTTTACTGTCTTTTTATGTTTTTTTATGGTATATATAAAGATATTATTGGATTCAATGGAGGAAGTTATGAGAAAATTCGTTAAGGCAGTGAGTTCTGCCGTGATACTGACAATGGCGCTTGGAATGCTTTCCGGCTGCGCAAATACACCAAAGAAAGTGACATTTGACTACAACGCGGATGAGTATGTCAAGATTGGCGACTACAAGGGGCTTGAGGTAACGCTTGATGATTACACCGTTACCGAAGAGGATTTGCAGAATGTTATTTCGCAGATTTGTGAGAGCTATGTTTACTACGAAAAAGTAGACAGAGCTGCTAAAAACGGAGACGAGGTTACGCTTAATTTTGACGCGTATATCAGCGGCGGCAAGGTGGAAGGGTTTTCTGACAGTGATTATGGGATTATTATCGGAAGAGATAATTTTGTTATCGACGGCTTTGAGGAGGCGTTGATTGGCCTGAAAGAGGGAGACTCCAGAGCCATTACCGGACTGCAGGTTCCGGATGATTTTGCGGCGGAACCGTCTTTTGCGGGAAGAGCCATTACGTTTAATGTGGAGATTCTCAGCGTATCAGGACCGGTTCTTCCGGAGTATAATGAAGATTTGGTAAAGGAAGCGTCAGGAGGAGAATTTTCGACGGTTGAGGAATATAATAAAGAGCTGATGCGGATGTTGGAAGAAAATGCGGTAACGAACCATTATAACGACAAATATAATCAGCTTCTTGATATTATTGTAAATAATACTGAGGTGATAAAAGACCTGCCGGCGGAATATATTGAAACTAAGAAGACGGCGATTCAGGAAGAGGTAACACAGTTTACGATTTTGTATAATATGAGCGAGCAGGATTATCTTCAGAAATATTATGGTGTCAGCACAATAGAAGAATATGTCAATAACCAGATTTTGCTGGAGTTTATTTTTCAGCAGATTATCGAAAAAGAAAATCTGACCGTAACGGAAAAATATTATAAAGAGAATCTGGCGCAGGCAGCGTCAGACAGGGGCTATACGTCCACTGAGAAGTTTGTGGAGAAATTTACCGAAGAAGGCGTGGTAAAGGCGATGCTTCTTGATATGGCGGCAGATATCATTCTTGACTCCGCAGTAGAAAAGTAAACATGTGAGGACATATCATGGATTTGATAACATTATTAAAGGTTTTGTTCCTCGGTATTGTTGAAGGTATTACGGAATGGCTGCCTATCAGCAGTACAGGACATATGATTCTTGTGAATGAATTTATCCGGTTGAATGTGACGGAAGAATTCTGGGAAATGTTTGAGGTAGTTATCCAGCTTGGGGCGATTCTCGCGGTGGTTGTGCTGTATTTTACGAAACTGAATCCGTTTGATTTGAAAAAGACCGACGAGGAGAAAAAAGCTACATGGACGCTTTGGTTTAAGGTGCTTGTGGCGGTGGTCCCGGCGGCGGTTATCGGACTTCCGTTTGACGACTGGATTAACGGTCTGTTTTATAATTATCAGACGGTTGCGGTGATGCTGATTGTCTATGGTGTTTTATTTATTCTGGTAGAAAACTGGAATAAAGGGAAAGAGCCTTGTGTTACCACGCTCGAAGGGATTACCTATAAAACGGCATTATTTATCGGTATTTTTCAGGTACTTGCCTTGATACCCGGAACGTCCCGTTCGGGCGCAACGATTATCGGAGCGATGCTGATTGGGTGTTCGAGGTACGTTGCGGCGGAGTTTACATTTTTCCTTGCAATCCCTGTAATGTTTGGCGCGAGCCTTTTGAAACTGTTAAAGTTTGGTTTTGCTTATACGGCGGCGGAAGCAGTAATTCTGATTGTCGGAATGGTTACGGCTTTTGTGGTGTCTGTTCTGGCGATTAAGTTCTTGATGGGTTATATTAAGAAAAATGATTTTAAGCCGTTTGGCTATTACCGGATTGTGCTGGGAATTTTGGTACTGGGATATTTTATATTGACATAGTGTATTAATGAAGAAAGCAGGTTCGCCTTATTTTGACGAACCTGCTTTTTGATTGTGTTATTTACCGAGCAGTTCTTTTACAGCAGCAGCCATCTTATCACACTTGCAGTTGGCGAAGAATAACTCTTCAAACTTCTCGCCTGCAACGGCGCCTTTTGCGAGTTCCGGGTCGAGATTCTTTAAGATAGTTACCATGTCCACATGGGTTACTTCCTTTACTGCATCAAGAATCTTCTTGTTTCTCTGTTCTGGAACGACACGTTCTTTCGGATATCCGCCGCCGCCTTCACATTCGAACAATCTCTCGAAGATATAACGAAGCTGTAATTCGCCTCCCCAGCCGAAGTTCTCGGCAAACGGAAGCGCGATACAGTTGCCGTCGTTTACCTGTGAAAACAGATAAGCGTCAAGCGGCGATTCAATGTGACCGCACAATACCTTAGGGAACGAGTTGCATGCAAGCATGGCGCCTTCGCCTGTTCCGCATCCTGTTACTACGAAATCCGCAGCGCCGCTGTTGAGCAGAATGCCTGCAAGAATACCGCACTGTACATATGTAAGGGAAGCGGCATCCTCGGCGGAATACATACCGTAGTTATCGACTTCGTATCCTTTTGCGTCCGCAACCTTCTTCAGCGCGTCATAAATCATACCGTTCTTGGCAGCCTGACTGTTTTCGTTAATTAAAGCAATTCTCATTTTGAAAAACCCTTCTTTCATTCATATATTGACTTTTTTGATAGGAAAGCGTCCGGTACTGCGTCCGAACCTTTCCTATTTAACTATAAGCGACGGGACTTGTTTTGTCAATTGCAAGAAATTTTCTGCTTCCCCTAAATTTTGTGATTTTGTTTTCATTTTTATGGAAAGTACTGCTTGAACAAAATGGGTGCTATGGAGTATAATAAAATGATGGTTTAAAGTGACCGGATTGATATGTGGTATAAGATAAACTTGCATCCAACGATATCAGGAAATGATGGAGAGACGGGAATGGAACAGCAGAAATTTATTCAAACGGTAGAGAGGATTCGTGAGAGGGCACAGAGCAATGCCAATATCATTGCGATAAATGAGATCAGAGATATTTTTTTATCTGAGGAACTGCAGCTTGACGATTCCCAGTTGAAAATGGTTTATGCATACTTAAAGACATCAGGAATACAGATTGCCGATGCAAACGAAGAAGATTTGGAGCCGGAGGAAGACAAAGAGAACGACGGCGCTTCGCAGGAAGAGTATACAGAGCGTGACTTGGAATTTGTCAGGATGTACCAGTCGGATATCAGGCACATCGGTATACTTTCTTTCGATGAACTGGCAGAAGCCATGAAAAGTCCCGTGGAATATCGCGAACAGATTATTAACACGTTTTTAAAGGATGTTGTGAAATGGGTGAAACCGTATGCGGGCGTTTCTGTTTTTATGAGCGACCTGATTCAGGAAGGCAATATGGGACTGATGGAGGGCGTTGCCGCGTTTGACTATGCGGCGGCGCTGGAACGGGAAAAGAGTGCTGGTTCTGACGGAAGTCTGACAGAGAAAGAACATGCGCAGCCGGATCAGGCGGCGGTAAAAGCACTTCGGAATTTCTTAAAGAAATCGGTTGTGAAAGCTGCACAGGCAGCAGTTTATGCGCAGGAGAGCGAAAATAATGTAGGCTATAAGATTGCCGGGCGGGTGAATGCCGTCAATGACTGCGCAAAGGAGCTTTCCGAGGAGTTCGGGCGCAAGGTTACGATGGAAGAACTTGCGGATAAGCTGGAGCTGACGTATGAAGAAGTGAAAGAGATTGTGGATTTATCGTCGAATAAGATTGAATATATTAATTATTTTTAACGGAACGAATTAGTTAATAGGAGCAAGAGAACATGAAGTTTGTTCAATGGGTGAAAACAGGAAAAAGAATATTCTGCTGTCTGCTGGTCTTTGTGTTGATTGCAGGGATGAGTGTGAATTTTCTTTATGCGGGCGAAGCAGATTTTACAGGGGATGGAGTAGACACTTATGCCAGTGACGATGAATTAGTAGTAGATGGTATTAAATATGATATAACTGGTACAGATGTTGCTCGTGTTTCAACAGGACAAGATACCGGATTAAGCGGAGTGGTAGTAATTCCTGCTAGTATTTCAGATGGGAATGACTCATATTCTGTGGTTTCAATTCATGAGGATGCATTTAGAGGATGTAATAATATAACATTCATAGAAATACCGGATAGTGTCACAAGTATACAAAATAATGCGTTTGTGGGTTGTAGTAATCTGAAAGAAGTAAAATTGTCAACAAATCTTCAGATGATAGGAATGAATGCATTTTCGGATTGTCAAAGTTTAAGGAGAATAGAAATACCGGATCATGTTACAAGAATATGGTGGGGAGCGTTTTTCAATTGTAGTAGTTTGGAAGAAGTAAAGTTGTCAATAAATCTTGAAAAGATTATGAATAGTACATTTTATAATTGCAGTAGTTTAAAAGTCATAGAAATACCGGATAGTGTTACAAGTATAGAAGAAAGTGCGTTTTATGGTTGTAGCAATTTAGAAGAAGTAAAATTGCCAACAAATCTTCAAATGATGGAGAGGAGCGCGTTTGGTCAATGTAGCAGTTTAAAAGTCATAGAAATACCAGATAGTGTCACAAGTATAGAAGATTTTACGTTTCAGGGTTGTAGTAATTTGGAAACAGTAAAACTGCCAACAAATCTTGAGACGATTAAAGATAATGCATTTACTCAATGTAACAGTTTAAGAATGATAGAAATACCGGACAGCGTTACAAGCATAAATGATAGTGCGTTTGGGTGGTGCAGCAATTTGGAAGAAATAAAATTGTCAGCGAGCCTTCAGACGATTGGAAGAAATGTATTTAGACAATGCGAAAATCTAAGAGTAATAGAAATACCGAATAGTGTTACGAGTGTGGGTGAAGGTGCATTTTTTGAATGTAGGAGTCTTGAAAAAGCCCAATTATCAGAAAATCTTCAGACAATAGAAAAACAGGCGTTTTTTGGCTGTCAAAATCTGGCAATGATAGAAATACCAGACAGTGTTACAAGTATAGAAGAAAGTGCGTTTTTGGGTTGTAGTAATTTGGAAGAAATAAAGTTGTCAGAAAATCTTCAGACGATTGAACATGACGCATTTGTTAACTGTCAAAGTCTAAGAATGATAAAAATACCAGACAGCGTTACGAGTGTAGGGAGTGATGCATTTAGTGGTTGCATGAGTCTGGAAGAAATAAAATTTTCAGCAAATCTTTCTGGTATTGGAGAACGTGTGTTTTTGGGCTGCCAAAATCTAGACATAATTGAAATACCCAACCATATTGTTACGGCACCATATGCGTTTATGTATGCAGCGTCCCTAGAAACAGCCAAAATTTCTGACCAACTTGTCATAGATAATACCTTTCGTGAATGTCGGCAACTGGAAACATTACAAATTAAAGTTACGATGAAAGACGGAAATAGTATTATACCTATTGAAAATGCAAGTGGAATGAGTGGTTTTTCTTATACGGGTCCACCGCTCAACCGTAAACTGGAGTTCTGGACGGAAGACGGCAGCGCGAAACTGACAGGAGATGCGCTGAAAGCCGCTCAAAAAGCATATATGGCAGTAGAGGACGGTGATACAAGCGATAACCTCTGGTATGGATGGGAGGTTGTACCGGCGTATGAAGTGACGCTTGCTGTCAATAAAGACGGGAAACCGTGGACAGACCATGGCAGGATTTTGAAACTGACAAAAGATAACGGAAGCAGTTTTGTCGATAATCTTTCGTCTGTTTTGGACGGAACCTATCAGATTGTCGATTTTACGGAAAATGCAGACGGAATCAATACGGGCGTGACGGTGGAAGTGAACGGAAGCAATGTTACAAGCAGTCCGATTAATTATTATACAGTGACGTTTTATGACGGCGCGGACAATCCTTACGGAACCGATACTGCCCAGAAACCGCAGATTGTTTTAAGCGGTACAAATGCGGCGGTTCCTGCTGAACCGCAAAAGTCAGAATATCGTTTTGACGGGTGGAAGAACGATGAGAACGGACAAACCCCGTTTGACTTCTCGGCGAAAATAACGAATACAACAGGCATTTATGCAGGCTGGACGAAAAATCCGGTGAAACGTCAGCATACGATTACGGCTTTCGCAGGGGAAGGCGGCAGTATTTCTCCGAGCGGCAGCGTGGTCATAGAGGAAGGATTGAATCAGGAGTTTTCGATTGTTCCCGACGAGGGGTATGAAATTTTGTCTGTGGAAGTGGACGGTATCAAACAGGAAGCGGCAGGAAGTTATGTTTTTACAAATGTAACCGCAAATCACAGTATTCGTGCGGAATTTATAAAAAAGAACACGGGAGAGATACAACCTCCGACCGAACCGGAGAAGCCGACCGATCCGGAGACACCAACTAAGCCGGAAACCCCGACTGAACCAGAATCTCCGACCGATCCGGAGAAGCCGACCGAGCCGGAAACCCCAACTGAACCAGAATCTCCGACCGAACCGGAAACCCCAACTGAGCCGGAAACACCAACCGAGCCGGAAACTCCGACCGAGCCGGAGTTTCCAGAAAACCCGGATGCGCCGGATGATACAGACAGTACGGACGAACCGGATGTTTCTGATACACCGACGGGTTCCGGCAGTACAGGCGGCATAAAAGACAGCGAACCGGTGACCTCCGGTTTGTCCCATATCAATATGTACGCGACGATTGCCATGATAGCAGGTATTTCGTATCTGTTGTTATATTTTGTCGAAAAGAAACAGGGAATGAGTGAAGAAAAGAAAAATAAGCTGATAGCATCCCTGATAGCATGGGCAAAAAGCGGCGCAGGTTCACAGAGAGGACTGAAACGGGCGGCTGCCGTTGTGTTAATCGTTCTGATTCTGTTTTATTATCATACGATAGGAAAGAAACTTTCTTCGGAGTGGGAAAATTTGTATGAAAATTAAAAAGAAACTGCATTTAATCCGTATTGTACTTTTGCTGGTTGTCATAATTTGTGTCGTTTTAATTGTACATACATATTATTTATCGGAAGTTCACAAAAGAAAGCACGCGGATTTAATTCGTTTTGCAAGGGAGGCGGAGGAAAAACCGTTGCCGCAATATGATTCGGTTGCGGAAATTGAGCAGCCGGGCATGCTTAGTAAATATGTAAATCTTTATTCAAAAAATCATGATTTGGCAGGCTGGCTTTCCATTCCCGAAACGGTTATCGATTATCCCGTGATGCAGTGTGAGGACAATGTATATTACCTTTCGCATGATTTTTTCGGAAACGAAGACCGGTATGGCTGTCTGTTTGTAAAAAATATTGCGGATATCGATACGCCCGGAACAAATTTTATTATTTACGGACATAGCATGTGGGACGGTTCCATGTTTGGCAGTCTGGAAAAATATAAATCTGAGAGCTATTGCAGAGAACATCCGATAATATACTTTGATACGCTTTATGAAGAGCGGACGTATGAAGTGATGGCGGTCTTTTTGTCCAAAGTATATGACCAAAATGATGATGTGTTTAAATATTATCAGTTTTATCAGGCGGATTCGGAGGAAGAATTCCGTGTATTTTATGAAAACATTAAGGAACTGTCTCTTTATGATACGGGAGTAACGGCGCAGTATGGGGATACATTTCTAATGCTTTCCACCTGTGCGTATCATGAAGAAGACGGAAGGCTTGTGGTAGTGGCGAAGAAGAAAGAGTAAAAATGAACTATGTCAGGTATCTGTTTTAAATAGGCAAAAGGAGCATAAGGATATGAAATTGATTCAATGGATGAAAGCAGGAAAAAGAATATTCTGCTGTCTGCTGGTCTTGGTGCTGACTGCAGGGCAAAGCGTGCCGTTGGTGTATGCGGAGGATATAGAGAAAAGCAGTGTGCGGGAGGCAGAAAAAACGATGTTTATGTCGGGCGTTTTCATTTCTGGGTATATGATGACGGGTATGCGGAAATTGCAGAGAACTAGCGTTCGGACTTACGTGACTCGGTAGTGGTTCCTAGTGAAGTTATATATCAGGGCAACGCCTATCCGGTTGTATCCATTGCGGACAATGCGTTTTCAGAATGCTACTTTATCACTTATTTAGAAATACCGGACAGTGTGACGCACATAGGAAATAATGCATTTAAGAGCTGTTGTTTTCAGGAAATTAAATTGTCTCAAAATCTTTTGACAATAGGAGACGGTGCATTTGAGGAGTGCGATTTCCAGACCGTAGAGATACCGGAAAGCGTTATCTCTATTGGAGAAAGAGCTTTTTACCGCTGTGAAAATCTGAAAACAATAAAAATACCTGAAAATGTTCAAACCATTAAAGAGTCAACATTTGCAGAAAGTAGTTTGGAGAACATAGAGATACCCGATAGTGTGACAAGTATTGAAAAAAGTGCATTTTATGATTGTGACAATTTGACAGAAATAAAGTTGCCCCAAAATCTTCAGCTAATAGGTAATGGGACATTTGCAAATTGTGCTACTTTGTATAGTATAGAAATACCCGATAGTGTGACCCAAATTGGAGCGAACGCGTTTGGCAGTAGTGGATTAAAGAATGTCAAATTGCCGAAGAATCTCCAGACAATAGAAGAGTTAACATTTAGTTGCTGTCTTATTGAAAAAATTGAGATTCCAGACAGTGTTACAACTATCGAAGAAAAAGCTTTTTGGGCGAGTTCTAATTTGAAAGAGATAAAGTTATCCGACAATCTCCAGACAATCGGAGAGGGGGCATTTTCTATCAATTTCCTGAAAAATGTGGAAATACCAAACAGTGTTCATAGTTGTGTTGCGGGATTTAAGCAGGCAGAGCTTTTGGAAACAGCAAAAATACCTGACAGTATGGTTATCAATAACACATTTTTATATTGTATGTCCTTAGAGACACTGCAGATAAAAGTGAGGATGCAGGACGGAAAGGTAATACCTGTTGAAAATGTAAGTGGAATAGATGGTTTTGAGTATAATTCTATTGGTACGATTACACCGGTGCAGCTTAACCGCAAACTGGAATTCTGGACGGAAGACGGTCAGCAAAGACTTACCGGTGAGGCGTTGGAAACCGCCCAAAAAGCATATCTGGCAGTAGAAGACGGTGATACGGGTGATAACCTCTGGTATGGATGGGAGGTAGTGCCGCCTGCTTATGAAGTAACGCTTACCGTTAATAAAGACGGAAAGACATGGATGAATCATGACAGGATTTTGAAACTGACAAAAGATAACGGTAATAGTTTCGTTGGGAATCTTTCTTCTGTGGAAGACGGAACCTATCAGATTGTTGATTTTACGGAAAATGCAGACGGAATCAATACGGGCGTGACGGTGGAAGTGAACGGAAGCAATGTTACAAGCAGTCCGGTTAATTATTATACAGTGACGTTTTATGACGGCGCTGACAATCCTTACGGAACCGATACTGTCCAGAAACCGCAGATTGCTTTAAGCGGTACAAATGCGGCGGTTCCTGCTGAACCGCAAAAGTCAGGGTATCGTTTTGACGGGTGGAAGAACGATGAGAACGGACAAACCCCGTTTGACTTTTCGGCGAAAATAACGAATACGACCGATATTTATGCAGGCTGGATGAAAAATCCGGCGAAACGGCAGCATACGATTACGGCTTTTGCAGGGGAAGGCGGCAGTATTTCTCCAAGCGGCAGCGTGATCGTAGAGGATGGATTGAATCAGGAGTTTTCGATTGTTCCTGACGAGGGGGTATGAAATTTTGTCTGTGGAAGTGGACGGCATCAAACAGGAAGCGGCAGGAAGTTATGCTTTTACAAATGTAACCGCAAATCACAGTATTCGTGCAGAATTTGTAAAAAAGAACACGGGAGAGGTACAACCTCCGACCGAGCCGGAGCAACCGACGAAACCAGAGACACCGACCGAGCCGGAAACTCCGACTGAACCAGAATCTCCGACCGAGCCGGAGACACCGACCGAGCCGGAGACCCCGACCGAGCCAGAGCATCCAGAAAACCCGGATACACCGGGTGATACAGACAGTACGGACGAACCGGATGTTTCTGATCCACCGACGGGTTCCGGCAGTATGGGCGGAACAAAAGACAGCGAACCGGTGACCTCCGGTTTGTCCCATATCAATATGTACGCGACGATTGCCATGATAGCAGGTATTTCGTATCTGTTGTTATATTTTGTCGAAAAGAAACAGGGAATGAGTGAAGAAAAGAAAAATAAGCTGATAGCATCCCTGATAGCATGGGCAAAAAGCGGCGCAGGTTCACAGAGAGGACTGAAACGGGCGGCTGCCGTTGTGTTAATCGTTCTGATTCTGTTTTATTATCATACGATAGGAAAGAAACTTTCTTCGGAGTGGGAAAATCTGTACGAAAATTAGTTATTGTTAATTCGTGAACAACTTATTAAGAAAATGTAAAAATTGTCAGGCATATTGACTTTTTCTTGTCAAAATGCGATAATAAATAAAACTTTGAAAAGAAGGAGGACATATTAAATGTCAACAAAAGCTTATTATCCAATTAGCGAAATCGGCGCAGGCAAGCCGGGTTTCTCTAAGACACGTTCAATCATTGAGGCTGCTTTCTATGGAAACAATGTGGTTAAGGTGAACACATTGAAAGAAGCTTATGAGATGGCAAAGAATTCTCCGGGTACGGTTGTGACAGACATGCCTGTTAAGGACGGCGACCTTTTCGGTCTTGAGAAGGACGCGAAGGTATTGTTATTTAACGATGGTGCGGTAACAGGACGTTATGCAGCGGCACGCCGTATCAAGGGCGAGCCGGGCGTTGATGAAGCGAAGCTTGATAAAGTAGTTATGGATGCAGTTTACGAGACAAGATGGAAGACAATGTACCATGCGGAATGTTTTGTAGGTCTGGACCCTGAATTTATGGTAAAGGCACATCTTCTGATTCCGGAAGGAGAAGAGAACCTTCTTTACAACTGGATGCTGAATTTCCAGTATATGTCAGATGATTATGTTAAGATGTATAAGAACTCAAAGCCGGTTGGCGATGGCAAGGAGCCGGATATTTATATCTTCTCTGACCCACAGTGGACTCCTGGCACAAGACCGGACGTTGACTACAGCTGCTTAAGCGACCCGCTTACGCTCTGCTATTTTGACACAAACCAGAACTGTGCCGCAATTCTCGGTATGAGATATTTCGGTGAGCACAAGAAGGGTACGCTGACAATGGCATGGGCGCTCGCTAACAGAAACGGATACGCATCCTGCCACGGCGGACAGAAAGAGTATACATTGGAAGATGGCAGCAAGTTCGTTGCTTCCGTATATGGTCTTTCCGGTTCCGGTAAGTCAACACTGACGCATGCAAAGCACGGCGGAAAGTATCCTGCAATTAAGGTTCTTCATGATGACGCGTTTATTATCAATACAGATACATGCGCATCAATTGCTCTTGAGCCTACATATTTTGACAAGACAGCAGATTATCCGACAGGATGTCCTGATAACGAGTACCTGCTGACTGTTCAGAACTGCTCATGCACGATGGATGAGAACGGTAAGATTCAGCTTGTAACGGAAGATATCAGAAACGGTAACGGACGTGCGATTAAGTCGAAGTTATGGTCACCGAACCGTGTGGACAAGATTGACGCTCCTGTTAACGCAATCTTCTGGATTATGAAAGACCCGACCATTCCACCGGTTGTTAAGTTAAAGGGTGCTGCGCTGGCATCCGTAATGGGCGCTACGCTTGCTACAAAGACATCTTCGGCAGAACGTGTAGCCGCAGGTACTGATTTGAACGCAATCCGTATCGTACCTTACGCAAATCCGTTCAGAACATATCCGCTTGTACATGACTATGAGAAGTTCAAGAAGCTGGTAGACGAGAAGAACGTAGACTGCTATATTGTAAACACAGGTGATTTCATGGGTCAGAAGGTAAAACCTGCAGACACATTGGGTATTCTTGAGACTATCGTTGAAGGAAAGGCTAAGTTTGAGCAGTGGGGACCATTCGAAGATATTGAAATCATGAACGACTGGTCAGGCAAGACCGGCGACTTTACACCGGATTTTAACGACGCAGATTACAAGGCTCAGTTAAAGAGCGCTATGCAGACGCGTGTAAAGGCTGTTGAAGACTTTGCTACAAAGAAGGAAGGATATGACAAACTTCCTGAAGAAGCATTGGCTGCATTAAAGAAACTTGTTGACGTATTATAAGATAAACAAAAGCAGGTGTGGCTGTTCCACACCTGCTTTTTAAAAAAATAAAATGCGTTGTTTTATCAGTATATCAAGGAATTTGCGGTTGATTATTTTTCTTTTTTTTGGTATACTGTTTACAACACATAAAAATCATTTTAATGCATATAATAAATACGCAGAGGGAATTCTGCGTGAATTGAAATTACCTGGAATGTGCGCCAGCCTATGATTTTGAACCTACATTTCATTATTGGGATTCCTATATCTGTGGACGGATGCCGGGCCAGACGCGTAAGCGATACGTTTTATGGGATTCTTAGAATCCTGTTACTGTACACTGGATGGCTGAAATTCACATGCGGTTGCCCACCTAGCTTAAGCTAGGCGTCGAAATTTTAGGTAACGGCATTTTGGGGTTTCAAAAAAAGAACGATTGGGACTGAATTTTTCAGTCCCAATTTTAAGTTAGAGGGAAGAGTATGGATAAGAAAAAGATAATATTAATTTTAAGTTTACTGATTGTGATTCTGGCAGCGGTGAGCATTTATCTGATTACACAAATTGTCGGAGGCACTCCCGATTATGAGTGCATTACCAACGGCGAAGCGGCAAAGATGGTGCTTGCGCTGGAAGAGGATTTTGAGAGTCTCACATATCAGGAACCGGACAGTGCTGTTAAAGATTATCTGAAAGCGGCGGTCGATAAGGGAATTATGGCGGATTGTAAGGCGGAAGATAATCTGACGAATAAAAATCTGCTGCACATTATGAAGTATTATGGTGTGGAACAGAGCCTGTTTGAAAATCTGGACATAAAATGGAAAAGGAAAAACAGAGCGGTTTCCGAAGAAAACTGGTTTGTTATTTACGATTATATCAGGGAGTACAGACCGGGAGGAAGTATTGCCTTAAAAGAGCTGACCATTGTGGCGACACCTGGTAATATGGAAGGTGTTCCGGCATGGACGGCATTTACCGACGACGGCGTGTATACATTTTACAATCTGTTTCTTGACGGCTATATGGATAACCGGATTCTTGCCTACACCAGAGGGCAGGAGATTCTGGCGTTAAAAGAGGTTGTAAGCACACAAGTAGTTTATCGCAATGCGTGGATATATGAGGGAAACAGTAATGTGATTAAAACATACATTGACGGAATCGACCGTATATTTTATCCGGAAGGACTTTCTTCCGAAGTCAGCGGCGTGCTGGCGGATATCCATCTGGCGGAAGGCGTCATGACTGGTATTGAAATTAAGACCGATACCATAAACGGTAAGGTGCTTTCCGTCACCAATGATTATGTAGAGATTGAAGGGTATGGAAGAGTGCCTTTTGATAAAGACTACCGTCTGTATAAGAATTACGGCGGATTTTCCCAGATTGGTTACAGCGACATTCTGGTAGGTTACGAATTGCAGGATTTTATTGTCGCGGAAGGGAAAATCTGCGGCGCCATTGTTCTTTATCCGTTCGAGGTGCAGGATATCCGTATCATTTTGCGTAATACAGGATTTGAGAGCATTTACCATGAAAGTGTGGAAGTAACGTGCGACGGCGATTTTTATGTGATGTCGGGAGCCGATTTATCCAATGTGGTTACGCTTGCGGCAGGCGATAGTTTTTCTCTTGAAAGCGACAGCGAGTTAATCCGCGAAGGACGTATCCGTATCGCGCCGGTTAAGAATACAGATAAAATTGTGATTAACACGATTGAGCGCAGCCAGGGGAATCCTGCTTATCCGGGATTTTTGGAAATATCCGCCGATGAAACGGGTCTATATATTGTCAATGAAGTGAACCTCGAGCAGTATCTTAAACTCGTTGTTCCGAGTGAAATGCCGGCAAGCTACGGCGTGGAACCGGCAAAAGTACAGGCGGTCTGCGCCAGAAGTTACGCGTATAATCAGCTTCTCAATAACGATTATATGGAGTATGGCGCGCACATTGACGACAGCACATGGTATCAGGTTTACAATAATACCATGGAATACAGCTCTTCCAGTCAGGCGGTAGACGATACCTGCGGGCAGGTAATGACCGTAAATGGCGATGTTATCACGGCATATTACTACTCCACATCCTGCGGACACGGAAGCGACATTGCCATCTGGGGGCAGGAACCCGGTACTTGTTCTTACATAACGGCGCATTCGATTAATCCCGATAATGCGTATGTGGATTTAACGTCCAATGAGGCATTTTACGAATTTATCACGAATAAAAACAAGGCGGATTTTGATTCGGAATTTGCGCTGTACCGTTGGAAAACGTATCTGACAATGGAAGAAATCAACGGGTACTATAAGAATAAGGCAAATGTCGGCGAGATTACTTCGATAAGCGTAATAGAGCGTCTGGCAGGCGGTTCCGTCAATCAGGTTGTTGTCGAAGGAACAAAAGGAACATATCTTGCCGAGGGAGAAATGAGCGCGCGTAAATTTTTCGGGGACGCCGCGATAGAATGGACCAATAACAATGATAAAACATTTACTATGGGTTCTCTGCCAAGCGGATTTTTTGCGCTGAATCCTGTTTACGAAAAGAATAAACTGGCAGGATATGAGATCATCGGCGGAGGGTACGGACATGGGCTTGGCATGAGCCAGAACGGCGCGTACCAGATGACGAAAGAAGGGTATTCCTATGAGGATATTTTAAAATTTTTCTATCAGGGAATTGAAATTACAAGTCTGTATTAATAAAACTTAGCATGGAACCGTGGCAGGTGAATAATCTTTTTCTCGATAAAGGTGTTCACCTCCGCGCCATAAAAGACGATGGAAATGCAAAAATAAAGCCAGAGCATCGCGAATACGATTGTCGCAAGGCTTCCATACATGTTTGTAAAATTAGAGGACTGGTTGACATATAGAGAATACACAAATGAGAATACCTGCCAGCCGATACCTGCAAAAATAGCGCCCGGAAGCTCTCGTATCAGGGAACTTTTGCGGTCGGGAACATATTTATACAGAAACATAAAAAATAACGTTAAAAGACACTGCACCAGAAGCGTCTTGTAGCGCAGAAGCTGACCGATTACGATATTAATCACGGGAAATGTTTCCTGCGTCACGTTCAGAAGAACATTTCCGAATACGAGCAGTCCGAGGCAGACAACCATGACAACAAGCAGAATCAGCGTGTAGATACAGGCTTTAATTCTGCGGATAAAATAGTTTCTGGTCTCGGTAATGCCGTAAATGGAGTTGAGCCCTTCGGCAATGCCAAGAAACGCTTTGCCTGCAACCCACAGCGTTACAACGGCGGTAATGGAGATGAGGGCTGCGGAAGAACGGTAATAAATTTCGTTCACAATAGAGGAGACAAGCGGGGTCAGCTGGCTTGGGACAATCTGCTCAAACGCGTTTAACAGCATGACCTCCGTAATCGGGGTATACTGAATCAGCGTGCATAAAAGAATGATGCACGGAATAAAGCTTACCAGAATGAAAAAACAAGACTGCGCGGCGTAGGTGCCGACTTTGTCATTATCTATTTTCTGTGATATGGTTTTTATAATGAAAAATAAACGTATCATAATAAAGTCCTGCCGAGTTTAAGATTATTATATTATAGGATATGCGGTTCATTCTTGCAATATTTAAGGAGATAAAAAGTGAAAAAGTTTATTGTCAGTAAATTTGAAATACATTCCGAAAAGCTTGGCGACGCGTGGAAGAATACACGGATTGTTATGCTCAGTGATTTTCACGATAATTCGTACGGACTGAATATGAAGCGGCTCCTTGAAACAATAACGGAACTCGCCCCCGACTATATTATGATTGCGGGAGATATTTATAACGGAGACGCCAAATGTGAAAACAAAAATGCGGAAAGCCTGATGCGCTCCCTTGCGGCAAAGTATCCGGTATACTATGGACTTGGCAATCATGAATACAGGATGATGATTTATCCAGGCACATATCCGGGGCAGTATGAGCAGTTTGAAAATATGATTGAACAGACAGGCGTTACGCTTTTAAAAAACGAGACGGTCAAAATCAAAAAGGGAGCTTCTGCTATGGCGGTTCACGGCTTAATGATTGACGCATCTTACTATAAAAAGATGAAACGCAAAGCAATGCCAGGGAATTATATGGAACAGCTCCTTGGAAAACCGGACGACAGTATGTTTCATGTGTTGCTGGCGCATCACCCGTCTTATTTTGTTCAGTATGCCGCATGGGGCGCCGATTTGGTATTTTCGGGACACGTTCACGGCGGCATGGCAAGAGTGCCTTTGATTGGCGGCGTGATTGCCCCGAATTACCGGCTGTTTCCCAAGTACGACAGAGGACGCTTTGAGGAAGGCGGTTCCACGATGATTTTGTCGGCGGGAATCGGAACGCATACAATTAATTTAAGACCATTTAATCCGGCGGAGATTGTGGTGGTAGATTTACAATAATGGAGAGAAGCGAGGGCGGAAGATGAACGTTGCTATCTGTGAGAATGAAAAATTGTTCTGTGACGCGATAAAAGAATATTGCCGGACGGTACTTTTCGATATGGGAGTGTCCTGTGAAATCAGTACCTATTTAAGCGGCATGGAATTTCTGGCGTCGAAAGACATGCTGGATATGTTGTTTCTGGATATTGAAATGCAGGGGGAAGACGGTTTTGAGACGGCAAAAGAGGTATACGAACAAGAGCCTGATATATTGATTGTATTCGTTACCGCGCGTCAGGAGAAAGTGAAGCAGGCGTTTCGCGTAAGAGCGTTCCGGTTTCTTGAAAAACCTGTTTTGCAGGAGGAAATCAGAGAGACCCTGCTGGCAGCGGCGCACCATATGTCAAAGCGCGGCGCTGTTCTGGTGAGGGACGGCGGCGCTGAGATAAAACTGCGGCATAAGGACATTTTATACATAGAATCGCTGGGATGCGGCTGTGCCGTACACGGAAACAATACGCATTATCTGACGGGAAACACCCTGAAATATTATCTGGAATATCTGCATTTACCGGATTTCTTTCAGGTATCAAGAACACACATTGTTTCGATGGAACATGTGGTAAAATTAGATGAACAGTATATATATCTGGATTCGGACGAGAGAATTACGGTTTCGAGAAGACTGCGTAAGAAATGCAGAACCGTTTATAAGGAATATCTGGGGATAAAATAAACCGAACGGACAAGCGACCGTTCGTCGGGGAAAAATGACCGTTCATACAGAGTGTGTTGAAAAGACCTACAGCCAACGTGTAAAATTGGAGGTAGGTTTTTTATTTTTTCAAAAAGGCGGTGGGACAGTTTTAAGTGTTTTTTAGTTATGTGTTACAATGGAAAATAAGGTTAAAGTAAGAAGGAGAATTTATTTAATGAACAGAATGTACAAGAAGTCGGCGGCGCTATTGATAATGCTGTGCATGATTTTAACGGTAGTTCCAAGTAATGTAAGCGCTATGGATGCGCCGAAACAGGATTTGACAGAGAGTGACATCCAGTTTGACGACAGTAGTGAATTGGTGATGTATGGAGACGCGGAAAGGCTTTCGGATGGAACGATTCAGCTTACAGATTTGGACATATGGCAATCAGGCAGCGCATGGTAATCCCATCAGATAAAATCAAAAAGCGGATTCAAGACGACATTTTCCTACTGGGCAGGCGGAGGAAGAAATTTAGCATACGGAGGGGCGGACGGTATTGTATTGACGTTTTCACCCGAGACAGGTCTGGGAAGTAATGGAGAAGATTTGGGATTTGTCAAGGGCGCGTTTGGCGTGGAACTGGATTCTTATCATAATGCGTATGACCCGGAAGGGAAGCATATCGCGATTTTAAAGGATTCCACAAGGAACCATCTGACCTACAGAACCGACGCGCGGGTGGACGACAGCGAGTGGCATACGCTGACGGTGACGTATAGTGAAAATGTATTAAAAGTGTATCTGGATGACAATTTTGCATTATCGTATGATGAAATTGATTTGCCGGATGAATTTTATCTCGGTATCTCGGCGGCTACGGGAGCCGGAAGGAATAAACATCTGATTAAGGATTTCATTTTTGAGGGAAATGCCAGCGCGGGGAGTTCGTTTGCTGAGGATAACTGCCCGATTATTATTGTGCCGGGCGTGATGGGGAGTCGGTTGTATGATGGGGATAATCAGGTGTGGAGCCCTAATGGAGCCAATGATAATCTTGCTAAATATCTGCAAATGACAAATGAATTAAGTGTACGAAATAATTATGACGATAACGGCGTGCCGCTTAATCAGGCATTGTTAAGTAGCGAAAACCGCGAATATGGCGCTACTGACATATATAAAGGTTTGGTTGAAGGAATTTTAACAAGATTCGAAAATGATGATTCAAGCTATAGCAGAGGAGTGTATTTTTTCTCTTATGATTTTAGAAAAAGCAGTGCCCAAAGTGCAATGGAATTGGATAAATATATACAGGCAATTCTTGAAAATAATTCAGAATACAGAAAAGTAGATATTGTTGCACATAGTATGGGTGGTCTTGTGATGTCTGGTTATGTATCAAAATTTGGTACAGAAAATATAAATAAGATTATTACAGTAGGAACACCTTATGAAGGAGCTCCTAAATTGGAAAATAGTGTTTTAACAAAAGAAGTGTTAGATAATTCTTTTAAAAATTATTTTTTTAATAAAGGTTTATTTTTATTGGGGCTAAATACTTCATTAAAGGCAAGTTTTCCGGCATTAGCAGAATTGGCACCAACCCGAATGTATTTCGATGAAAAGGAAAAGAAGTTTATGAAATATACAGGAGAGGGGATTTTTGCTTATCTGGATTATGAAGGATACCGGGAAATTAATGATAGAATATTTGGCATTAATAATCAAAATGCAATTAATTTTCATAATAGTATAAAGGACGCTACAGGTTTGAATGTACTCCTTGGAATGGAAAATTCATATTTTGCGGTTGGCATTAATCAGAAGACGATTGACGGTATTGTATTTAATCTTTAGGGAACATCTGATATAAAAGTTTGGTCTGTACGTTATGATACCAATGGCGACGGTACTGTGCCATATGAATCAGCTACAATGATTCAGCAGTTGGAATCATTGCCAAAAGAACGGGTCGGATATTTTGATACGACGCATACAGGACTTGTTCAATATGGAAATAAAGATAATATCGAAGGCACAAAAGCGGTCAATTGGATTCTTGATATTCTAAGTTTTGGAGAGAGTGATATTACAAATGACGTAATAGAAAAGAAAGATTATATCGTAATTCGTGTCGCGTGTCCGGTTGACGTTGTTGTAAAGAAAGACGGAGAACTTTTAAATTCTGATTTGCAGAACTTGTCAGCAGAAACCTCGTTTGGCGTGCTGGATTTACTGGGAGAAAATGCGGAAATTAAGATGATGTGTCTGGATGATGATGATTATGAAGTTCTTTTGCATGGAACGGGAGAAGGCACAATGGATTATACTGTCAGCTATTTTGATGCGGACGGTAATCTAAAGAAAGAGCTTGAATTTACAGATGTATTGATTACAGATGATATGATGATTCGTACCGGAACAAATCAGTCGGAACTAATTCTGCACGTGGATATGGATAATGACGGGGCATTTGATTATGAGATTTTACCGGATGGCTGTGAACAGGAAGAAAAGCTGGTAAAAATCAGCGATACGTCTTATCGGTATACAGAAAGTCCGATAGAGATTTATTATGATATTACACCTCATTATGGAACTGTTTATCAGGCAAATGTAACGGTAAAAAATATATCAGACGAAACAATACATAATTGGGAGCTTTCTTTTGACTTGACAGACGAGATTACAAGTATTTGGAATGGAACGGTTACAAATGGTTTCGACGGAGTTGTTGTCAAAAATGCGCAGTATAATCAGGACATCAGAGCGGGTGAGACAATTTCATTTGGATTTATTGCAAGTGGAAATGAGACCATTCAGATCCCCAGTGAATTTGCATTGTTAAACACTGAGTCCGTGACATCGCAAGAACAATATGATATCATATATACAATTGATGCGGAAAATGGTATCGGTTATAATGCGTCAATTACCATTACTAATATATCAGACCGGACATTAGAAGATTGGAAACTGGAATTTGATTTTGAAGATGAAATTGCGAATATTTGGAACGCGCAGATTATTTCCCATGAAAATGATCATTATGTAGTGGGAAATGTCGAATATAATCAAAATATTGAACCGGGTCATTCCGTCGTAATTGGACTGATGGTGGAAGAAGGAAGCATTGAGAATATGTTGGAAAATATAATCCTTTATACTATCACCGGAGAAATAAAACAGTAAGAGGGGTATTTGCATGATTAAAAAAATAGTTACACTCTCGATAGGTCAAATCATCATGTGGGCGGCAGCATGTCTGGCAGATGTCATTTATCAGCGTCAGATGGATAACGAATTTGCCGGAATTATATTTCTTTTTTTAATACCTGTATGTATCCTCGGTATATATTCTATGATGTGGATGTCGGTTAATTTATTTAATAAAGATAAGAAGTTGTTTCAATGGATTTTTCAATGTGGAGTATACCTGATAATATGGTGGTTGGAAATAATAATCTTTATGGGGTTGTTTATCTGGGCGCATAAGATGAATAAATGGATAATACCGCAGCGAGGGTGGATTGAAGGTATAACGTATCTTATGTGGTCAATATTAGCAGCAATTATTCCGGCAACTGCGATTATTATGCATATATTAAACAATGTAATAAAATGTTTTAAGCAGCATGGGATTATACATAGTGTAATTAATATTTTGTTTGGAATGTGTATAGCTAGTGCAGTGTATTTTGGGATGACAGTATATGCCGCATGGGAATATTATGAAGCCGCTATATTAGTTGCAGGTGCATGTTTCTTTTTCAATTGGTGTTATTACAAAGTACAATAAAATATATCTGGGTAAATGTCCTGTATCCCTTAAAGAAGCAGGGCATGTTTGCTGTCGCCCCTTTGATTATTGATTACAAAAAAGAACCGATAACCGCATTTTTTACTTATGCGTGTTATCGGCTCTGCGTCTGTGCGTCTGGCTCTTTGATAACTGAAA
>CAJTZH010000040.1 GCA_910584325.1 uncultured Lachnospiraceae bacterium
CCCTGATTATTCACCAAATCCTTAATAACATCCGTTACCATGCCTTTTCTCTCATAAGAACCGTCGTCGGTTGTAATATAAAGATTACCGGCTACTTTTTTCATCTCTTCCTCAAGAATTAACAGCTCCTTTGTCTTAGCGCCGACAATGACATCCGCGTCAATCCCATGCTCATGAAGCCATTTTACCTGCGGATATACCGGAGCCGTTCCCACACCGCCTGCCACAAAAAGCATTTTCCTGTTCTTCAAAACGTCAGGTTCTTCATGAACAAATTCCGATGCCTGACCAAGCGGTCCCGTAAAATCCTGGAAGGAATCTCCTGCCGCAAGCGTCGCCATCCTCTCAGTAGACGCGCCTACTATCTGAAATACAATCGTGATAATTCCCTTCTCCCTGTCATAATCGCAGATGGTAAGCGGAATCCGCTCTCCAACCTCATCCATCTTTGCAATGATGAACTGTCCCGGCTGGCAGTACTTAGAAATCCTTGGCGCCTCAACGTCCATTAAATAGATTTTTTCCGCCAATTTCTCGGCCTTTAAGATTTTGTACATTTTATAAACCTCCCATTACTTATATTCTTCCGGTGTAAGAACACCATTTACATCTACCACTTTATAGGTGTCGCCTGTCTGCACGTCAACACCAAAGAAATAGTTCTGACGAACATATTCGCTGCCTTCCATGATGTCATAATACATCAGGTACATCTCCGTGTTATTCACCTTTCTTTTCGCATAATAAACAAATTTAACTGCTTTACCGTCAGCCGTCGCCGTTCCGTCCGAATTTATCTCCTGTTTCTTAATAAGCACATACTTTATTGCTTCCACAGAAGCGTCAAATGAATACTTCTCAGATACTTTCAGATTGTAGTTTCTTTTTACCACATTGCTGGAAACGCCGTCGGACGTTATAACGGCAACCGAGAAAATATTATTGCCGCCCGGCATGTCAATCGGTTCCGAATACTTTTCAGATTGAAGTGTCGGTACGCCGCCGTCTAACGTATAGTACGCGTCCGCACCTTCCGTAATGTTTTCCACTGTAATTTTCTGATTTTCCGTATAATTGCCGCTTGCAGGACTGACATTTGGCGCGTCTGGCATCACAAATTCAATATCATACTGATATTCCGCCACCGCGCTTGTGATTCCCGAACTGCTAATCACAACCGCCTTGAGTATGGTAGACCCCTTCCCTATCGTAACCGGTCCCGTATAAAGCGTATCACTAGACGTCGGTACACTGCCGTCTAAGGTGTAGTAAATATTATCCGCCGTGGAAGAGTACATCACAACTTCAATGGAGTTATTATACGTTCCGCTGTCATGTGATACCGCAGGCATATCCAGCATATAGGAACTGACCGCGCTTTCCGCCTGCGTACCCTTATACTTCTCTACAAGTTCATTCAACAAATCAAGCTTGCCGTTACTGTAATAGTAGCTTGCCAATGCCGTGATCGTCTCAATGTGGTAAGGCTCATACTGTAAGAGTTCTGTTAAAGCCTTTATTGCCTTATCTTCCTGTCCTATGGTCTTATAGCACTTGTACAAATAAATACGCTCATTAATATTATGAGCTTCCTTGTAAGTTAATGCTTTTTCAAACGATTTAATTGCGTCTTCAAAGTTCATCTCCTGATAAGAAATCACACCTTGATTATAGTTGTATGCATATGTGTTTTTCTTAAGGCTTCCAAAAAGAAAATACAATCCCACAGAAACGACACATAGCGCAAGAATTGCTCCTGTGGCAATTCCAAGAACTTTCATTCCTCCTGCCGCTTTCTTCTCCAGCATATCTTCAACCGAATCTTCCTGCTTCTTCTTCGGCGGTACTAATGACAAATCTTCCAAATCTGTATATTCATAGACATCTTCTGCCTGTTTAATCTCATCAACCTCAAATAAAAAATCTTCCTTATCCATAATTACCTTCCTTCACCTTTCACATGAATATAATCATACCATATTACTCTCTTTTTTTCAATAAACCATTCATTTTATGCCTGAAAAACTGAAATATGCTCTTTCTTTGTATTGTTCACTTTTTATTTACATTTTGTTCATACTTTAGACATACTCATGGTATATATTAATACTTGATAGTAATTCAATTTACTATCTCCCCCTCATATTTTAACATTAGGAGACGTGTCAGGTTCGCCTGGCACGTTTTCTATTGTCACAAAAACGCTGCATTGCTTTTTAGCCAATACAGCGTTTTACTTTATAAAAAAACAGCGCATAATCCATTTCATTATGCGCTGTCTCCTTATTTTCCAACAGGAAACTACATCGTAATTTCCTGTCTTATTTTTTCTCAGTCTTTGGTAGCTTCTGTAATCGTTACCGTACAAGTCAATGTCTTGCCGTCTACTGTTGCCGTAATGGTTGTCGTACCCTCTTTACGACCGATTACCTCACCCGTTGATGAAACGGTCGCAATTCGAGGATTATTTGTTCTCCATGAAACCCTGCTCGGCGCTCCATCAACATAAAGCTGGAACGGGTCGTATTGCTGCATATTCAGACTTGTTCTGTTTAAAGCAATAGAATGTACAATGCATGACGCCTCAATTCCCGTGGTTGCCGTTACCGCCGTTACCGTCGCCTGACCCGGACCAACAGTTGTAATCTTACCACTGTTATCAACTGCAACTACCGACGTATCGCTTGAATACCAGCGGATGCCTTCCGTGGAATTCGTCGGCACCAGTCTCGTTACCAATGCCCTCGTCTTACCTGCAAGCATTGTAATCTCCGTGGAATTAATCTTAATACCGGTTGCCTTGATAACCTTACTCAGAACCGTTACCTGACACCTGCCTTCGACGCCGCTCTCCACGCCGTATACAACAACCTCTGCGGTGCCTTCCGAAATACCGCGGATATTACCATTCTGATCTACGGTTACAACGCCCGTATCGGTTGAATACCATGCCAGACCTTCCGTAATCTGTGTCGGCGTTGACTTCACAGTCAGCTGCCTCGTGTCGTCTACACGGATAGTAATCGCCGATGAATTAAGCGTCAGAGCCGTTGCTACGGTTCTGTTTGTTACATAAACGGTACAGTATGCGCTTACGTCATTTCCGTCAGTCGCGCGGGCATAAATTCTACACTTTCCGGCCGCGACTGCCGTTACTTCACCATCCTCGTCAACCGTTGCAACTTCCGCATTGGTCGTCTCCCATTTTAAAGCTTTCACTGACGCATTACCCGGACTTACCGTTGCTCCGATGATATACGTATCACCGGCAACCAGATGAAGTTCGCTTGCGCTTAACGAAATGGATGTCACCGGCTCCACTACCTGTATAACGCAGGATGCCGTAGCGCCGCCGCCGTCTTCCGCCACTGCAGTAATAACAGTTGTTCCGTAATTCACTGCTGTCACATGTCCGTTCTGGTCTACCGTTGCCACACCGGAATTTGCGGTTCTCCAAAGAATATTCTTGTTGGTTGCAGTGTCCGTCGTTATGGTTGCAATCAAATCGGTATAAGAACCGATATTGATATAAGCAAATGTTCTGTCTAACGTAATCGTTGATACATATTCCTTAACCGTAATATGACACAATGCCTTAAGCTGCCGTTCCTCCGTGGTGACAATGATATCGCATTCACCGCCCATAACGGCTGTCACAACACCGTTCTCATCAACGGTTGCTATACTTTCGTTACTTGATACGAACGTAACATTTTTATTCGGCGCCTCAATCGGCAGAACTTCCGGCACAATTGTAAACTGCGCTCCCACAAATAACGTCTGTGCATCACCTGTCAGAAGCCGGATGCCCTGAACCGGTTCTTCAATTGTAACAACACAGAAGTCAAAGTCTCCTGTATCCTGACTCGTCGCCGTAATTGTAACCTTACCCGGCATAAGCGCCGTAACCTTTCCATCCGGTCCTACCGTCGCAAGCGTCTCGTCGCTTGACGTCCAGTCTACAACCTTAAGGTCTGCATTCTCTGGTAAAACCGTAGCGTACAGCCAGAACACATCACCCTTACGCACCGTAATTTCTTTGGTATTTAACGTCACGTTTGATACCGGCTGACGGATATATACATTAATATAATCTTCCACGCCGCTTCCGTCAGTTGCCCTACAGAACACAACACAGTGCCCCGGGGCAAGAGCTTTTAATAAACCGTTCGGGTCAACTGTTGCAAGCTGGGACTCTGTATCGCTCGAATCACTTGTCGTAACGCTCCATTCCACGGTCGGAACACTTGAATTAATCGGGAGTACAATCGTTGTCAGCACAACTTCATCTCCCACGCTTAATATCAAATCACCGTTCGTAATTTCAAGAGATTCCACCGGAACCTGTACGGTCACATTACAGTAATCCTGAAAACCGCCGTCCTCAGTCGTTACAATAACCGCCGCTGTACCCGGCTTTAAAAATGTCACAAAACCGGTTTCATCAACCGTCAGAATTTCTGTATTCGTAGAAGACCATTTCACATTACGGTTGACGCCATCATTCATTCCTGTAGTATTTTCAGGAAATACGGTGGCTATCATCTGTCTTGTGTTGCCTTCTTTTAGATTAACCGTCAGTTCATTATAATTTAACTTAACGCCCGTAACATTTTCACGGACATTAATCGTACAGGTAGCGTACTTCGTTCCATCGGAAACAGATACTGCGGTAATCATCGCAACGCCGCCCTTTTTCGAAGTAACCTGTACCTCATAATCCGTCTTGGTGTCCAGATTGACTTCAACAACACTCGGGTCGGATGATACCCATGTTACATTCTTGTTAAACGCATTATTCGGGTCTACCGTTACCCGCAGTGTAGCCGTCTCGTCAACTCCCATAATCAGGGAACTCGGCGAAATTGTAATCTCGGTTACCGACGTCTTTACATAGATGAGACAGACAGCTCTTTTATTAATACCGCCGTAATTTGTCGTCGCGACAATCTCATAAGTACCTTCCTTGACACCGGTAACTTCAAGTATATTCGGATTAGCGGAACTGATTTTACCGGTAAGTCCCGGAACAGCCGTGATATCACGTCCGTCAATCGTAAATGTAACCTCTGCTCCGTCCGGCGCGCCCACAGCCGTAACTTTCGTCGTCTCACCGACAGAAATTGACTGTGTATCCGTAACAACCGCGAAACTGTCCGAAACGTTAATTGTTGCCGTGATGGTTTCCGTCAATTCAGGGAACCCATTTGCCGTATCCTCAGGGATTGTAATTCTTGCGGTAATGGTTGCCGTACCGTTCTGCAATGCAGTAACCTTGCCGTTTTCAAGCGCAATTACATCCGTATCGTTTGTCGTAAAGACAACCTTCGCTCCTTCCGGCGCGTTCGTCAATAACTGTAATGTATCGTTCACATTCAGATTCTTGGTAATCTGCGTCTTTGCAACTGGGTCGTTTAACCATACAAACGGAATCTTGACATCAAGGTAATCCGATGAATCCACATCCTTTAAAGAGCCTGTCGTATCATGGTAAATCAGGAAGTCATTTGTGGTGTCATCCCAGATACCAGCCTTAATTCTCGCATAACCTGCTCCCTTTGGTTCAAGAATGCTGTTATCCATCACTGCTATATTCTCGTTGGTTGACGTATAGACAACGCCGTTGTCTTTATCGTTAATATTACTTGTCGTACTTGTTATGGCGGACGGAGTCGAAAAATCATATGGGCCGTAATGGTCTACAGGCAGTTCAAACAAATTATGATTAGAAAAACGAACTGCTCCCATAATCGTCACGTGTTTTGTCAGATTTGGGTCAAATGTATTAGAACCTTCGTCATACGCAGAAAGCGGTCCGATATATACATCACTGATACCGCCCTTCTCCAATGTAATCTGTCCCTGATCGATTGATGTCAGCTGATAGGTTACAACGTTATTTCTTGACCATACCGTCAACGGGTCCTCTGTATATGTATTTCCCTGGAATTTAATCACACTGCCGAAATCGTAAATCTTATCCGCATTGTATTCGTCGCCGTTCGGAAGCGTTTTCCATACAAACGTACTTAAATATGGATTGGAATCCACGGCAATCGATTTAAAGCTTGTATCACCCGGCGTATAAACGGCGTCAAGAATATTGCCGTCGGCGTCTTCTTTATAATAAAACGTAGCCCTCACCTGGGTAGAACCTGCTTTATTCGCCTGCACATTGATATGCAGACCATAAGCGGTCGCTAAAAAGTTACCCGACGTATCGCCCTTGATGGCAAAAACCTGCGGATTTAAAGACTGCCACACAAGGTTTGTCTCGGCGAGCTGCTCCACTGTCTTCGTATTGGAAACCGCATAAAAAGGAATCGTAATCGTTGCCGATAACTCAAAAGAGTCATGGTTGGTTCCCTGTGTATATATGCTGTCCTCAGCATTCACAATGGAAATGACCGGGTCATTCGGGTCTGCCGTAACACTGGCAATAAATATACCCGTGGCGCCTAAAATCACCACCGCTCCTAATATATATTTCCAAAACTTCTTAATTATTTCCATATAGAACGCCTCCTGCAACGTATCAAAATCTACATATTGGCATAATACAGCTATATCATGCTATATATCGGTTACTTTCTTTTCAGACTTAATAACATAATACACAAAAAAGACCAAAAATGCAAGAGAAATTATCTCTGCCGCTCTCCAGTACCAGAAGCCGGCAAAATATATCTCGATGGCGCCTTCATATCCTGCCGGAACAAGAACCGTGAGCATACCGTTTAATGTCTTTGCAAGCGTAAAATCATGTCCGTCCTTATCAACCGCTCTATATCCGGGATACCCGAGAAGCGGAACGTAAACCTGCCCTTCTGTCCGCGCGTTCTCGCTGACAGTCATAGAAATATTTGTATAATTCTTCTCATAGCTCTGAATCGTGATGTTCTGTGTTGACAAAGCTTCACGGACATTTAACTGTTTCGGTTCCGCTTCCGCAAGAAGATATTCGTCTAACGAGCCGGAACCCCACCCGGTCATTGCCGCTTCGTCATACACATAAACGGCATTGCTGGTGTTGAGACGATTATAAAACATAAATGCCGCCGTCACAACCGTAACTGTTGATACAATACCGACTATCATATAATAAAAGGTCTTTCCCCGGAGTTCTTCTGCCAAAATCAGCAGCCCCCCAAGCGCGACGGTAAAAAACAACGTTCCTACAGACAGCATCCTCCACGGAAACTGGAGATTTTCTACAAGACTTCCAAGACGGCGTACCATAAAATCCCAGGGAAAATATATTGTCGTCATATACAAGGTCAGAAACCCTGCAAGCGTCATCCATGCCGTAATCGGAAACCACTTCATCTTCTTTATTCTGTTGTAGTCAAAAATCCATAAATAAAGGAAAATCACACCGGCTCCAATCAGAGCAAGTCCTGCCGTCATCCCCATCTCACCTGCCATTCCAAGTTTGCGGTACGCTTCTACACGGTGGCCATATGCCATTCCGCTTCCATTCACAAACAGCTGGAACAACTGTGCCGGATAAATACCGTTTCCCTGCATATTTCCTGCCTGACTAACACCATATTCCGTAATATATACGCCGCCCTGCAGCATATATGATATGAGCGGAACCAGAAAAAACGCGTTTAACAGCACCGTCGAAACAAAAAACTTCAGCAGCTCTTTGAAAATCCTCTTTGTAAATGTATGCTTCCACATGACAAGACATGCCACGATTGATACAATCGCCGCTATCTCGCAGCTTAATAAATGTGTCTGGATTAAGCCGCTGTAACCGATTACAAGCCAAATCCACGCAGTCCTGCCGTTTAAAAAACCGCTTTTATCCTTTTTGCTGCATTTTTCGTCCTGTCCCAAACCGGTATAAAGCAAATATAATCCGCAGGCAATCATCGGCCAGAACATCATTGCACAATATTCCCCGACTGCGCACCTCACATAAACATTCGCAAGACGGTATGGCGCTAAGACATCAACCATGCAGCACAGCAACGCAATATTTTTATCCTTTAGCATCGCCTTAAAAGAATGGTACGCAATCAGCGTCGTCGCAACATTCACCAGAATCACAAATATTTTGTATGCATTCTGGATGGTAAATCCGCAAAGCCGCAGTACCGCCGGAATATACAGAAACAATTCCCCGTAAAATACGGAACAGGCATATCCGTATCCGTTATACTGTAACGGCTGGATTCTTACCGGGAACTGCCCCGCAAGCAGTCCCTGCCGGATGCCTTCAATTCTCATCAAATGAAATAACAAATCATGTCCTTCCGTTAAAAATGTAGTAAACAACGGATAAGAGGCAAAGACGACTATGCCGGAAAGCGCCGCAATATAGGGAAGTTTTTCACGGTTTAATTCTCCTTTGCGCACTGCCTTGATAAACCTGCAAACTAAATTGAGCAGAGTAATCCAGAAAACCGCCAGAATCAGACTGCGGATTCTTCCAAGCCTCGTTTCCTCAATCGCAATATTTCTGACCTCCAGCTTTCCTGTTCCGCAATAAATTACCGAAACGGAAAACACCTTCATGTTTCTGTGAATACGCGCCGTAAACTGCTGTTCGTTAAAATCCGGCAAAAGCATTATCTTATCGCTGATAATATCATGAAAGCCTTCGTTCAACGCAGCAAGCAGAATATAATTATCCTCACCTTCCGCCGCATAATCAACCGTAATGTTATAAATTCCTTTATCCAGATGAAAGGACGGTCCGTAGACAAAATAGCCTTCCATGCCTACAGTCTCATCCGTATAGATTCCGTTTTCCGATTCTATCCCGTTGATTGTTTCCAGTTCATCCCGCGAGAATACATAGGACGACAAACTGCCAAAACATCCTGCAAAAAAATATAAAATAATAACCAGTTCTATAATTGTTAAAATACGATGAAATCGATTTGCAAAATATTCTTTCATAAATTCCCCTGTTATGAATGCTTTCGCATTCTATAACTTATCTATAATAAAGAGACTATTGCCCCATCTTATAAAGGCGGAGCAACAGCCTCATATTATTGACACTGTGTGTCTTTATCGTTTTGAATTATCTCTGAACACGACCTGAAGCGTCGCCGCCGGCAAGTGTCTCAACCTCTTTTCTTGAAACAAGGTTAAAGTCGCCAGGAATTGTGTGCTTCAGTGCAGATGCAGCAACACCGAACTCTAATGCGTCCTTGAAGTTCTTACCGTCAAGGAAACCGCAGATTGTACCGCCAGCAAAGGAATCACCGCCGCCTACACGGTCAACGATTGGATGAATTGAGTATTCCTTTGAGTGATAGAATTCCTTTGTATCTCTTGAGTAAATACAAGCTGACCAGCCGTTATCAGAAGCTGAGTGAGATACACGCAGAGAACTGATGCAGTATTCGAAATTGTAATCTGCAACCATCTGCTCAAAAATTGACTTATAGCCCGCAAGCTCCAGCTCGCCGCTAGTAACGTCTGTGTTGCCCGGTTTATAGCCAAGTACAAGCTCTGCGTCTTCCTCGTTACCGATACATACGTCTACATACTGCATCAGGTTCTTCATAACTTTCTGAGCCTTCTCAGAAGACCATAATTTCTTACGGAAGTTCAAGTCAACAGATACCTTTACGCCGTGCTTCTTCGCTGCCTTTAACGCTTCTTCCGTTAATACTGCTGCAGAATCAGAAACGGCAGGAGTAATTCCCGTAAAGTGGAACCAGTCAACGCCTTCAAAAATCTTATCAAAGTCAAAGTCAGCAGCCGTAGCCGTTGAAATTGAAGAATGAGCTCTGTCATATACAACCTTGGAAGGTCTCATGGAACATCCTGATTCCAGGTAGTAGATACCAAGTCTCTCGCCACATTTTGCAACGTTCTTTGTAGAAACGCCGTACTTATTCAAAGCTGCCGTAGCGCACTCACCGATTTCATTGTTCGGAACTGCCGTAACGAACTCGGCATCATGTCCGTAATTTGCAAGAGATACCGCAACGTTGGCCTCACCACCGCCATAACATACATCAAATTCGTCTGCCTGAATAAATTTCTCATGGTTTGGTGTTGATAATCTTAACATGATTTCACCCATTGTTACAACTTTAGCCATTTTTAATAATCCTCCATTTACATATGTTTTATTCTTATTTCAGGCAAAGAAACCTTTGCCCGTAAATACAAATACAATACCTGATTACTTCTGAACAAGATGGCATGCAAATCCGCCAAACTCACCCTTGAAGTATATTGCTTTCATATTACCCTTTGCATCATATTTTGCGGTATCCATATCAAACTCGCAGCCTCTCTTCTCAAGATGATAGATTGCTCTCTCGATATAATTTGTCGCGATTGCAATATGACCGTTCTTTCCAAGGTACGGACTCTTCATAATTTCAAGGCCTGTACCGGCAAAAATCGAGCTGTTTCCGACTTTCTTTTCAAATCCAAACATTCCTGAGAATGCGTCGGCAACTTCTGTCGCATCCTTCTCGTCAACACAGTTAATACCGATATGTTTTACTTCAAAACCAAGCATGGTGTCAACCGCTTCTCTTGTAAGCTTCTCAATTCCTGCGAAATCGCCTGCCACAACAAGGTCTTTCTTAACCATCCATGAACCGCCGCAGCATACAATCTTGCCAAAATCAAGATAAGACTTTAAGTTATTGGCGTTGATACCGCCTGTCGGCATAAACTTCATATTGGTATAAGGCGCTGCCATGGACTTAATCATATTCAGTCCGCCGGCTGCTTCTGCCGGGAAGAACTTTACAACATCAAGACCTAATTCAATCGCAGCTTCCACGTCGGAAGGATTGCTTGTACCAGGAACAATCGGATAATCTTTGTCAATACAATGCTTTACAACCTTTGGATTCAGTCCCGGGCTTACGATAAACTTCGCGCCTGCATTCATTGCGCGGTCAGCCTGTTCCGGTGTAAGAACCGTACCTGCGCCGACAATCAGTTCAGGAAACTTTGAAGCCATAATACGGATAGATTCCTCCGCGGCCGCTGTTCTGAATGTAACTTCAGCACATGGAAGCCCACCGTCAATCAGTGCCTTTGCAAGCGGCTCTGCGTCTTTTGCGTCATCAAGAGCGATAACAGGTACAATACCGATTTTACCAAGTTCTTCTACTACTTTGTTCATTTCAACATATCTCCTTTATAAACATACTTTATTAATTATAAAATCTCAGGAAGATTTTGTCAATTCATTCTATTACAGCGTAACGCCCTGCTTAAAGATTGCAAAATCATGGAATCCCTTCTCTTCTGCCTTTACCTTCTTACCTGACGCAACCGACAGAACATAATCAAACATTTTCTTTGTCATGTCTTCCATTGTCTGGTCTTCCACAAGCTCACCGGCGTTAAAATCAATCCAGTTGTTCTTTTTGCCGTTTAACTGTGAATTGGTCGAAATCTTAACAGTCGGTACCGGTGACGCGAACGGCGTTCCCCGTCCCGTCGTAAACAATACGATATGTGCTCCCGAAGAAGCAAGCGCTGTCGCCGCCACAAGGTCGTTACCCGGCGCGCTTAAAAGATTTAAGCCCTTTGTACATACCTTCTCGCCATATTTTAATACGCCTCTTACCATAGCAGAACCGGACTTCTGCGTACATCCAAGAGACTTATCCTCCAATGTGGATATGCCGCCCTTTTTGTTACCCGGTGAAGGATTCTCATAAATCACGGCATCGTGGCTCTTAAAGTAATTCTTAAAGTCATTAATCAGACTGACCGTTTTATCAAACAGTTCTTCGTCGGCGCATCTGTCCATCAGAAGCGTCTCCGCTCCGAACATCTCCGGCACCTCTGTAAGAATGGTTGTACCGCCCTTTGAAATCAGCATGTCTGAGAACGAACCGACAAGCGGATTGGCAGTAATACCGGAAAGTCCGTCGGAACCGCCGCACTTTAAGCCGATTACCAGTTCTTTCGCATTGACAGGCTCTCTCGTAAACCCGTTGGCAAACGCCATCAGTTCTTTTAACTTGTCAAGGGAAGCCTCAATCTCGTCTTCATAGTCCTAACTGACGATAAAACCGACTCTTCTTTCGTCATATTCGCCGATGTAATCCATCATCACCGGAATGTTGCTGTTTTCACAGCCGAGTCCCAGTACCAGAACGGCACCCGCATTCGGATGATTAATCAAATCCGCAAGAATTGTTCTCGTATTTTCCTGGTCATTGTCCATCTGCGAGCATCCGTAAGGATGTGTAAACGCGACCACTTCCTCGACATTCGGAAAATCTTTGAGCATCTCTTTTGCTCTTGCCTCAATCGACTTGGCAACGGAATTCACGCAGCCGACCGTCGGAATAATCCAGACTTCATTGCGCACGCCGAATTTACCGCCGCCCCGCACATAACCGTCAAAAAACGCCTCTTCGGTAGGAGCGACGTCAACGCCTGTCGGATGATACTCATACTCCAGTAAATCACCGAGCGCAGTCTTGACATTATGCGTATGAATCCATGTGCCAACCGGGATGTCCGCCTGCGCATTACCGATACGAAAACCATATTTGATAACCGGCTCACCCTGTTTTATCGGCTTAACCGCAAACTTATGCCCCTGCGGAATATCTTCCGCAGTAACAACCGTTTCCCCTGCAACCAGAAGGCTTGTACCCTTCGCAATAGGTTTCAACGCCACAGCTACATTGTCATTGGCATTAATCTTAATTATTTCCTGCATATACCTATCTCCTAAATTATTTTGTTAAATCACCGACTACAGCCTTCATGCCTCGTTCTCTGATATCCGCAATATATCCCGCTACAGCGTCAACAAGTCCGTCAATCTTTGTGAGGTCCTCTCCGCCGAAGAACTTGGTATGTCCTAAATAAGCCTTTGCAAACTCTTCCGGATTCTTTGAGGAATTTTCAACAAAGAAATCAAGTACAGCCTGGTCGTCACGGATGAAATACTCTTCACCGTCTCTGTCTCCAACCAGACATCTTCCTCCGTTTACTTCGCCTTCCTTCTGTGTCGCGTAGAAACTCATCAGGGCTGCGATAGAGAACGTTAAGTACTTCGGAAGTTTGTTAAACTTCTTCACATACCCGAGGAAAGACGGAAGACATCTTGCTTCCCACTTGGAAACGGAATTCAGCGAAATGTCAAGGAGTTTATGCTTAATGTACGGATTCTGGAATCTCTCAATAACCGCGTTCGCAAATTCCTTACACTCTTCTTCCGGAAGCGAAAGCGTCGGAATCACTTCGTCAAACAACGTCTCTTCCATATATTTACGAATAACGGCATCGTCCATGGACTGTTTTACAAGGTCGTTGCCCGCAAGGAAAGAAGCCAGTACAAACGATGTATGAGAGCCGTTCAAGATACGGACCTTTCTCTCTTTATATGGGTGATGGTCTTCCGTAAATACGACTGGAAGTCCTGCCTTGTCGAAAGGAAGAACCTTCTTTAAATCATCAAGAGAAATGTTCTTGTCTGCCTCGATAACCCACAGACCGAATAATTCGCCAACGTCAATTAACTGGTCCTCATAGCCGAATTCTTCACAGAGCGCTTCCGCTTCGTCTCTTGGATATCCCGGAACGATACGGTCAACGAGTGTCGGACAGAATGAACAGGTCTCGTCCACCCAGTTCTTAAATCCTTCTTCCAGTCCCCAGAGTTCAATAAACTGATGAATGCACTTCTTTAATTCAATACCGTTGTCGGCAATCAGTTCGCATGGAATTAATACAAGTCCCTTATCGGCTGCGCCGTCAAACTTCTTATAACGTTCATAAAGCAGCTTTGTCAGCTTACCCGGATAAGTCTTCGGAGGCTTTGCATCAAACTTATCGGTTTCATCAAATACAATACCTGCTTCTGTTGTATTGGAAACGATAACCTTCAATGTCTCACATGTTCCATACTCCACATACTTGTCGTAATCATCGATGGCAGCCACCGCATCCACGACTGTCGTAATCTGTCTGGTAACTTTCTTCGGCTCACCGTTCTCGATACCCCTTAACTGGAGCGTATACTGGCACTCCTGTTCGTGGAATCTGTCAAGGTTGCCGAATTCGATAGGCTTCACGATAACGACACCGCCGTTAAAATCGGTCTTCTCGTTGGTCACGTCAAACATATAGTCAACGAATGCACGAAGGAAGTTGCCCTCACCAAACTGAAGCACCTTAACCGGTCTGTCTACAGCCTTTGTAATTGATTTGTTTAATCTTTGCATGTTCTTGTCTCCTTATTTATAATTTAGGGGGTTGCCCTTTGTTGCCCAAAACACGTCTCCTGTTATTTGTATGTACAGCGCCAAAATGTAAGCGCTTACATTCTTTTTTTTAAAAAGTAGTGATTGTAAGTGCTTACATATTCAATTCTATAGTGAAAATAACAATAAGTCAATGTATTTTTTTATTATTTTTGTAAAAAACCTACTTGTATTATTTATTTTAACATTGTATAATTAAATAATCAATATGTAAGTACTTACATGACGGTAATTTTTGTCGGCAGAAATCCGCAGGAATGTTCTGTTCCCGGCACTGCCGCCGCTTACTATTCTTCCGGGAGGTTGTCCATGAACATTTACGATGTTTCCAAGAAGGCAGGTGTTTCTATCGCCACTGTTTCCAGAGTCTTAAACGGTAATACGAATGTCAGTGAAAAAACGAAGCAGCGGGTATTGGACGTTATGGACGAACTTGGCTACACACCGAACGTGTTTGCAAGAGGTCTGGGATTAAACACGATGAAAACCATCGGCATCATGTGTACGGATTCCTCCGACGTTTACCTTGCCAACGCCGTATACTATCTGGAACAGGAACTTCGTATCCAGGGGTATGACTGTATTTTATGCTGTACCGGCACAAACCATGAGAATAAGAAGAAATATACGGAACTGCTTCTTTCGAAGCGCGTCGACGGCATTATCTTCGTCGGTTCCAAATTTCTTGACGAAGAGCCTTCCTGTAACGCTTATATCATTGATGCGGCAAAGACTATCCCCGTCATGCTGGTAAACTGTTATCTAAAAGGAAACAACATTTATTGTACCCAGTGCGACGACGAGACCGCCGTCTACTCCGTTACGGACAGTCTCATTAAAAGCGGACATACCAATATCGTATACTTATACACCAGCACTTCACAGAGCGGTCAGAATAAGCTGGCAGGCTATAAAAAAGCTCTGGAATTAAACCATTTGCCTCTAAAGAAAGAATTTATGCAGTTATGCAATAAGGATATTCTGCGGGCAAAAGAATACTTAACCGGTCTTTTTGCGGACAACATTTCTTTCGACGCGGTTGTTACATCCGATGACTCACTCGCAGTGGGCGCATTAAAGTTCGCGTATGAACACCATATTCCGGTTCCGCAGGATTTGAGCATTGTAGGCTACAATAACTCGATTCTTGCCAGATGCACGGAGCCGGAACTGACTTCCATCGACAGCAAGGTGGAGGCGCTGTGCACCACGACGGTCAACACGCTTATGGGTGTATTTAACGGCAGCGACGTTCCGTCAAGAACACACATCACTGCCGATTTAATAAAAAGAAACACAACTTTATTTTAAGGAGGATTTCAAAATGAAACCATTTATGGACAAGGACTTTTTACTGTCTACCCCTACTTCCCAGAAACTTTTCCATGATTACGCAGAGAAGATGCCGGTACTTGACTATCACTGCCATATCAATCCAAAGGAAATCGCGGAAAACCGTAAATTCGAAAATATTACTCAGGTATGGCTTGGCGGCGACCATTACAAGTGGCGTCAGATGCGTACAAACGGCGTGGACGAATACTACATCACAGGCGGCGCTTCCGACAGGGAAAAATTCCAGAAATGGGCGGAGACGCTCACAAAAGCCATTGGCAACCCGCTTTATCACTGGAGCCATCTCGAGCTGCAGAGATATTTCGGCTATAACGGCGTATTAAATGCCGATACTGCCGAGGAAGTATGGGATCTTTGCAATAAGAAGTTACAGGAAGATTCCATGACGGTACGCTGCCTGATTAAGCAGTCAAATGTTACTCTTATCTGTACAACCGACGACCCGGTGGATTCTCTGGAGTACCACAAGGCTATCGCCGAGGATTCTACGTTTGACGTACAGGTTCTTCCTGCATGGAGACCGGACAAGGCGATGAACATCGAAAAACCTGAATATCTTGACTATATGGCAAAACTTGCCGAAGTTTCCGGCGTCAAAATCAATACATTTGCCGATTTGAAAGAAGCACTGAAGGTTCGTCTCGCATTCTTCGATTCCATGGGCTGTAAAGTTTCCGACCACGCCCTTGAATACGTAATGTATAAGCCGGCAGCGGATGCCGAAATTGAAGCAATTTTCGCGAAGCGCGTAAAGGGCGAAACACTTACCGCAGCCGAGATTGCACAGTTTAAGACGGCATTCATGGTATTTGTCGGAAAAGAATACAACAGACTTGGCTGGGCGATGCAGTTACATTACGGCACAATCCGCGACAACAATGTTCTGCGTTACAACCAGTTAGGACCTGACACCGGATATGACTGCATCAATACTTACGACTGCTCACAGGAAATGGCACAGTTCCTCAATGCGTTAAACGCAACGGACGAACTGCCAAAGACCATTATTTACTCACTAAATCCGTCCGTAAACGCAGCTATCGGCACCGTTATCGGATGTTTCCAGGATTCCAAGGCAATCGGCAAGATTCAACAGGGTTCTGCATGGTGGTTCAATGACCACAAAGTCGGCATGATGAACCAGATGACTTCCCTTGCGAACTTAAGTTTACTTGGCAACTTCATCGGCATGCTGACCGACTCCAGAAGTTTCCTGTCCTACACAAGACACGAATACTTCAGAAGAATCATGTGTGAATTAATCGGCGGATGGGTTGAGAACGGCGAATATCCGAATGACGAAAAAGCATTAAAAGAAATTGTGGAAGGTATCTCTTACAACAATGCAGTAAGATACTTCGGATTTGATTTATAAGATTACAAACAGATTGAAAAAGGCTCACATCACGAAACGGTGTGGGCCTTTATTTGCTTTACAATTTCTCTATCTTATCTGATAGGAAATTGCTTTACAATTTCTCTATCTTATCTATAACACGCAGCAGAACATCATAATAAAGTGACAGGCGCTTCCTAACAGCACAAACACATGAAACACCTCATGGGAACCGAAATATTTATGCTTTGCGTTAAATACTTTTAATTTTAGGGCATAGATTACTCCGCCCACCGTATAAAAGATTCCGCCTGCAAGAAGCCACGCAAACGCCACAAAAGACAGATTCATCCACAGCTGTGAAAAAGCCGCCACACAAGCCCATCCCATTCCGATATACAAGATGGAGGAAAACCATTTTGGGCATGTTACCCAGAACAATTTAATCACAATACCGAAAACCGCAATTCCCCATACGACTGTAAGAAGCGGTATTCCCACACTCCTGTCAAGCACAAGCAGACAGACCGGCGTATAAGAACCCGCAATCAGCACGGAAATCATCGCATGGTCTATTTTCTTTAATATCAGATTCACCCTCTCCGAAATATCAAACGTATGATACGCCGTACTCGCTGCATATAATAAAATCATACTCACCATAAACACCGTACACGCAATTCCTCCCGCACTGCCAAATGAACCGGTAAATGCTTTAAATATGAGCGGCAAAGCTCCCGCCGCCGCTGCAATCATCCCAATAAAATGAGTTAACGCACTTCCCGGGTCTTTTACTCTAATTTCCATAATCATCGCCTCCAAATCAGAAATCTCAGTATTACAACCATGAACCAACATGATGTAGTATTAATATTTTCCCACGTAGTTTTCAATACTACATATTATTATATTTATGTTATACTATATTTATTTCCACATTGCAAGCTTTTTATGAAATTTTTTATATTATATTTACATAAAAAAACAGGACTCGATTGCATTTTCATTACAATCTATCCTGTCTTTGTTCGTTTAATCTTCATCCTGATACTTGACCAGTAAATTTTCAAATTCTGTCTTAACTTCGGTAAAGGCTTTCAGCAATTTCGGTGAAAAAGCCCCGGAATGTCCGTTCATAACCATCTGATATGCTTTTTCCGGTTCGTATGCCGCCTTATAGACACGTTTTGAAGTAAGCGCGTCATACACGTCAACCAAAGATACAATCTGTGCAGCAACACTGATTTCATCACCTTTTAAACCGTCCGGATATCCGTTTCCGTCATATTTTTCATGATGATGTCTGGCGATATCATATGCGTACTCATAAATCGTCCTATCATTCAGACGAACAGAATTGCGGATAATCTCCGCGCCTTTTGTCGTATGCGATTTCATCAGTTCAAATTCATCTTCCGTAAGTTTCCCCGATTTTAAAACAATGTTATCAGGAATCGCAATTTTACCAATGTCATGAAGAGAAGAAGCCCATCCAATCTGAACCAGCTTTTCTGCGGTAAGCTCATACTCCGGATAAAGTTTCATAAGACTTTTTCCAAGACAGATAGAAAATTCCCGTATTCTCTTGATATGCCGCCTTGATTCCAGATTCCTGAATTCTACAATATTACTCAGTGAATCTATCAAAATACCGTTCAAATGATTGAGTCTGGTTGCCTGCTTTTTCAAAATATCATTCTGCTTTTTGATACTTTCATTCTGCTTCTTCACCATAGCTTCCAAATTCATCTTATATTGGAACCAGCCGATTGCATTACCGATTACCTGTCTGATGACCTCAGAATGGTACGGTTTTTTAATATAACTGACAATTCCGTACTCATAGCCTTTCTTTTCAATCTCGGTCGAATTCTCTCCCGTAATCATAATAAACGGTACTTTATTTAAAATCTTTTTTTCTTTTAGACGCTCCAATACCGCAAAACCATCCATTACAGGCATCATATAATCCAGCAGAACAATCGCAATCGAAGAAAAATGACTGTTTAAAAGAGCAAGACCTTCCTTGCCATTAGCTGCCTCTAGAATCTTATATTCTGACTGAAAAATTTCCGTCAGCATCGCGCGTTCTATGGAGTTATCTTCAAAAATCAATATTGTATCACGTTTCATCACATTACCATACCCTCTTTGCGTTTATAAGTTTACCATTACCACCTGTTTATTTCGAAGTTTAAAAATAACCCGTTTTACATCCATAGGCAGCAAATACTTGATTGCGTTAATGATAATAACGCTGCCGCCATATGATTTCCCCCGCACCCGGACAGGCGCGTACATCGTCTGATCCGTCATATTAACCAATTTTGATATCTCTGCGTCCAAATCCGCCAGCTCCTGGCCCTTCGCTACAATTGACGCCTGAACTTTGAGCAGCGTCTCTTTCGGAACCTCCTTCTTCTCGGCGAGCATCTGAATCAATTTGTTCCAGCCTTTTTCCAATACGGACAGCTCATTTAAAAGCTGCTCCCGGTTTTCATTATGCAAAGCCTGCTCTTTCTCATACAGTTCATTTCTACCAACCTCCAAAACGGTCTTCAAATGCGACTTATTTCCCAGATTATATGTATCTACGCCTTTAACTGCGCAAATCCTTCCTCCAAGGAGTACGCCCTTGCTTCCTGAAACGATGACGCTGCCCAGCGTATCAATCGTGCTGTTCATAATATAGTTTGCTTTAATATTCCCTTTTGCCTGAATATTGGCTCCTTCAAAAAAACTTCCTGAAACTTCACCGCCGGCCTCGATAAAACAGTCGCCTCTTGAACAGCTTCCCTTCTTTATCATAATGTTATTACCGGCAATCAGTTTTCCCTTCTCCACATTATACTCAACAATAATGTCGCCGCTCGCCTTTATATATCCGCCCGAATAGATACTGCCAATCACATATACAGAACCGTCTACTTCCAGCTTGCCTGTAACGGACGTCACATCTTCACGCACGACAAGCATATTGGTAATCATGATTTTTCCGTTTACATATTCAAATTTTCCGTTCATTTTTGAGATATAGGTTACACCGTCCTGCGCAATGAAAAAACCTTCCCCGCGCAGAGGCTTTTTCTCAATACCGTTATCGGCATGAATCGTCTCGCCGTAAATATTCCTTCCGTTCATTCCTTTCTCGGCAGGATGATAAACCGCTATTTTCTCATCTTTATCAACCATTTCAAACGCTTCAATATTAACATAATCGACGCCTCCGTCCGGCAGCGGAGCCGGAATACGCGGCAAATCAAGCCTGACAAAAAACTCAAACCACCCGTCTCTGCCTTTTTGGGCCGGAATTCCTTCGGCTATCAGAACTTTTTCGTTCAATCTTCTTTTATCAATCATATCGGCAATCGCCTCGTGCCTGATTCCGAAAACAATCTCGCGCCTTCTCAAATCATAATAAATATCTTCCTTTGTAACCATATTGCCGGGAAGCCACGGAATACACGCATATGCTTTATTACCGTTTTCTTCAATAGAAATGGTAAACTCATTCTTTCGAAACGAATCAACAACAACTTTCTGCTTGTCATTACCCGTTTTTTTCTCGGTCTTGCCATTTATCAGATTAATACGTTTCTCTCTCATATCCGTAGCGGAAAATACAAGGCTGCAATATGAAGATACATCCAAACCTGCCTCCAGTCCAAGACGAATCTCACGCATCTGATAATAACTGAATAAATAATTGGCATAAACCAATATGTCCAGCTTTTTCTCCAGCCCCAGACGGATTTCCTGCATCTGCATCCAATTATACTTTGTATCTGCATAAACGGAAATATCCAGCTCCTCACACAATCCTATGCGGATTTCACGAATCTGCGGTGTACACATATCATCTTTAAGCCATTTATCAAGCGGCAGATTGTCTAACAGCGCAAGACGGATTTCCTCCAGTTCATCGTCTATAAATCCTCTGTCCAGATACGGCAGAAGGTCTATAGCGGAATAAATCGAAAGTCTGATTTGCCTCATCGTCTCATAACTGTATTCAGGATTCGCATAGACAGAAGCGTCAATTTTGTCCTTAAGCCCCATACGAATCTGTTCCATCTGCAGCCAGTTAAACTCTGGATTGGAATAAACGGAAACGTCCAGTCCTTCTTCCGTTCCGAGTCTGATTTCCTGATTCTGCGCTTCCTGATATTCAAAATTATCCATCATTGAAAAATGTAAGTTCTGCTGTTGTGTTTTATCAGAGTCTAAGTTGTTCATATCCGTTACCACGCTCTCCTAAATAACAAAATGTCCTACAATACAATTATAGCAAAACAACAACCAAAAGTCTACCAATAACCATTATTCATCCCAGTTATGATAAACTTCCTGCACGTCGTCTTCCTCGTCAAGAAGGTCTAAAATTCTGTTCATTTTTTTAATTTCATCCTCAGAGGTAAGTTCCACCCATGTCTGCGGAATCATCGTTACCTGCGCGGACGCCATGGCAACCTTCGCCTCCTCGAACGCCGAAACGACCGCTCCGAAATCGTCCGGCTGTGAAATAATCTCAAAACTGTCCTCTTCTTCAACAAAATCTTCCGCACCCGCATCAAGCGCAAGCATCATCAGCTCGTCCGCGTCCATGCCGCACTCTTCTTTATCGATGATAATCTGTCCTTTTTTGTCAAACATAAACGAAACACAGCCCGGCGTACCGATATTGCCGCCGCCTTTCGTAAATGCGCTTCGTATATTGGCAGCCGCCCTGTTGCGGTTATCCGTAAGCGCCTCAACAATAATTGCCGTTCCGTTCGGACCGTATCCTTCGTATGTAACCGTCTCAAAATTCGCAGCGTTCGCGTCCCCCGCCGCTTTCTTAATGGCACGGTCAATTGTATCGTTTGGCATATTATTGGCTTTTGCCTTAGCAATTACATCACGTAATTTACTGTTGTTGTTCGGGTCCGGACCACCCTCTTTTACCGCGACAAGAAGTTCCTTGCCCAGTCTCGTAAAAATTTTGCCTCTCGCGGCATCATTCTTCTCTTTTTTATGCTTGATATTCGCAAATTTAGAATGTCCTGACATAAAAATTCTCCTTTAACTTATAAATTCGCCTTAATCTTTTCAATCATCTCATTGTATTCTTCATCCGTCAGATATTTCTTATCCGGATTCATCAGGAACACACCGCCCCACTCAAATTCGTCTCTGTATTTCGGGCAGAGATGGAAATGAAGATGATGTCCTGTATCACCATATGCGCCGTAATTCACCTTATCCGGATGAAACGCCGCCATAATCGCTCTCGCAACTCTTGCCACGTCCTCAAAATACGCGCCTCTCTCTTCTGCCGTCAGCTCGTTCATATCTCCCACATGCTTTTTGTGAGCGACAATACATCTTCCCGGATGGCTCTGTTCCTTGAAAAGATATACTTTCGATGTCTCCAGTTCGCAGATCTTAATACCAAACTTTGCAACAAGTTCGCCTTCCATGCAATAAGCGCAATTATTATCTGTCATAATAAAACCCTCCGTTATCTAAAATTTTAAAATGACTGCCTGTCGGACATATATCAGGCAGGCAGCCATTATTGGAAACAACTTACTTACAATCTTTGATGGAGAAGCTGATTCTTCCCATCTTGTCCTTGCCAAGGCAGACACACTTCACCTTGTCACCAAGCGTCAGAACATCCTCAACACGGTTGATTCTCTCCTTTGAAATCTTGGAAATGTGCACCATGCCCTCCTTACCCGGAGCAAATTCGATAAATGCGCCAAATTCTTTAATGCTGATTACCTTGCCTTCAAATACCTGACCTTCTTCAAAATCAGTCACAATCGTCTTAATATACTGCACCGCCTTATCCATCATCTCAGCATCCACGCCGCATACAGAAACAGTACCGTCGTCAGTGATATCAATCTTAACACCTGTCTCATCAATAATAGCGTTGATTGTCTTGCCTCTCTGACCGACTACATCGCCAATCTTCGCCGGGTCAATCTGAAGGGATACAATCTTTGGCGCAAATGGACCCACTTCCGGTCTTGGCTCTGAAATCGCCGGTTTCATACAGGTTTCCATAATAAACATTCTCGCTTCACGGCATCTTGCAATCGCGCCTTCTACAATTGGACGCGTCAGACCGTGAATCTTAATATCCATCTGAATCGCCGTAATACCCGCATCTGTACCGGTAACCTTAAAGTCCATATCGCCGAAGAAATCTTCAAGTCCCTGGATATCCGTCAATAAAATATAATCGTCATCCGTATCGCCTGTAACAAGACCGCAGGAAATACCTGCAACCATCTTCTTAATCGGAACGCCTGCCGCCATCAGCGACATACAGGAAGCGCAGGTAGATGCCATGGATGTCGAGCCGTTTGATTCAAATGTCTCCGAAACGGTACGAATCGCGTACGGAAACTCTTCCGTTGAAGGAAGAACAGGAATCAAAGCTCTCTCCGCCAACGCGCCGTGACCAATTTCACGACGTCCCGGACCTCTTGAAACTTTCGTCTCACCTACGGAGTAAGATGGGAAATTATAATGATGCATATATCTCTTTGAC
>CAJTZH010000041.1 GCA_910584325.1 uncultured Lachnospiraceae bacterium
TAAGTTGTGCCATGAAGTCTTGGAACACCCGTAATTCTGATAACATCAGTACCGGCGCCTTTAATATTAGCTCCCATGGCATTCAGGAAGTTACTTACATCAACTATGTGTGGTTCCTTTGCCGCATTTTCGATTGTAGTTTTGCCTTCCGACATTGCCGCCGCCATCATAATGTTGATGGTTGCGCCTACAGATACAACGTCAAGATAAATATGATTTCCTCTCAGCCTGTTTGCTTTCGTCTTAATCATACCGTACTCTATCTTAACATCCGCGCCCAGTGCTTCAAAACCTTTCATATGCTGGTCAATCGGACGCGTCCCGATATTACAGCCTCCCGGAAGCGCTACCTCTGCTCTCTTATACTTACCAAGCAGCGCGCCTATCAGATAATAAGAAGCTCTGATTTTCTTAACGTATTCTCCGTCTACACTTATGTCGCTAATGGACTTGCCATTTATCTGAACGGTATTGTTATATACATATTTCACCTGGGCGCCGATTCCCTCAATTGCCCTCAGCATAACTCTTACATCTCTAACATCCGGAACATTCTCAATTGTAACCGTTTCATCTGTCATGATTGCAGCTGCCAAAATTCCAAGTGCCGCATTCTTTGCTCCACCAACGGAAACTTCACCCTTAAGTGGCTGACCGCCCTTAATAATATACTGTTCCATTATACACCTCGAACTACTTTTTAAAAAATCACATACAGATATAGTATATCATAAAAAATTTATTTGTAAATGTGTAATCCGTAGAATTAACCAATAAAACGCCTGTTATATTATGCAATATGCTACTCTATAAGCATTGTAAGGAGTGCATACAACCGGTCGCCTAATTCCCCTACCTCTGCCGCCTGAAATTTTCCGATAACCGCGCATAATACAAGCACAAATACATATTTACATGGATTTTTCTTTAAATCCGCCGTTAGGTCCGTTACGCCCTTCTTCATACCTGCATCGCCAAGGACATACAATGAAAATATTAATATAAAATTGCAAAGCACAATAGCGGCGTAATCTCTTCCGTAATCGCAGGTCAGCACAAACATGGGAAGTTCGGCGAGCAAAACAAACCACGGAAAAAATTTGCATAAAACACTCTTCCTGCTTTGTACGAACCGCTTCCATATATCTCTTAAAATTTTAATCATCGGTATCAAGAAAATAACATATGCCGTACTCTTAATAAGGTTCCTTCCCAGCGTCTCCCAGACAAACGGAATAAACGTTTCGATGACGCTCGAATAATATTCTGTCTTGACCATCATATCCTTTTTAAAGAATTCAGCCGGAAGATCCGTCGTCGCGTCAATTATCGCCATTGTATCTTCATAGCTGTAATTTATCCTGCTGAAAAACTGCATATATAGAAACATCGCGCAGGTTGAAATGAGTGTAACTATAAAAATACTCTTCCCATACGTCCTTTTTAAAATAAATCCCGAATAAAATAACAGAATCAACACTGCCGGAAAATACTGAAACACAAATGCCTGATGCGTCATCACCGCGCCTATACAAAGTGCAGGCACCAGCCAGACACATTTATCATATATTACAAAAAGCGCCGTAACAAACAATGTCATAAGCAAAAACATATCAAATCTTCCGAAGTTTCCCCAGTAAAACAAAAACGCAACACTGCCCGGATTTACCAAAAAAAGCCCCAGAAGAAATATTATTCCTGTTATATCTTCATCATATGCCCGCTTTAAGATTTTATGCATAAAATATAACGTCAGCCAACACAACAGTACTATATTTATCAAGATAATAATATATATATGCTTACAAGTAAGATTTGGTATCAATAGCCGGATAAAACTTCCAATAAGTCCCCTGGAGATAAATCCCAGGCGGTAGCTTAGCGCATATGGCATAATCGTCCATGCCGTCACATCCGTTAACTTGGGAATATAATAAATTAAATACGCCAACATGATAACTGACGCCATCAACTCATATTTCCATTGCTCAATCAGCTTTTTCATCTCACTTCTCCCTTACGCCTTCGCTTTTCATTTCCTAATGCGCCCATGCGCATAAAAGACTGCCGCATATCTTGAGATTACGCGACAGTCCCATTATAACTGATTATTGAAGATATGGCAACGGATTAACCGGTGTACCGCCGATTCTTATCTCAAAATGCAGATGCGGACCCGTACTCTGACCGGTATTGCCGGAACGTGCCACCTCCTGATTCTGCGATACTGTCTGACCTACGCTTACCAGCGCCCTGCTCAGATGTCCGTATCTTGTCATGGTTCCATTCGGATGCTGGATATCCACACAGATACCATATCCTGAGAACCATCCGGCTCTTATAACGACACCGGCGCTCGAAGCTCTTACCGATGTACCAATCGGAACGCCCCAGTCCACGCCATTATGGTTCGTACCCCATCTTGCGCCGAAAGCGGACGTCAGATATCCACCAGCAATCGGTTTAATATAGGTCGGCGGCGTCATTGTACCTCTTCTTACAATCTTCGGCACTGACTCAACAAGCAGTACCTCTTTGATAATATCACGGCTGACCTCGGCATTATTTTCATACTGCACAACCGCTACAACCTCACGATATCCCTCAGAGCCTGCCTGTACAACAACAGACTGATTTTGATACATTGTATCGTCATCAATGTACTGCACCTCTGCGTCGTAAGACTCCTCGTAAGTCATCTCCTCAAATACTTTTACTGACAATTCCGGCGTCGGAACCGTTACTACAATTCTATCGCCGACACCAATAATACCGTCTGCGGAAAGACCTTCGTTGAGCTCGCACAATGTGGCTGTCGTCAGTCCATACTTAGACGCAATCTGGGACAGCGTATCCCCCGGTTCTACTACATAAATCGTTTTCTCTTCCGTCTCTTTGGTAATCTCTTCAAGCGCAGTCTGCACATCTGAAATCTGACTGCTGTTCACGGACGTCGGCGTTACGGAAATCGTCTCGCTAAAGACCATGGCAAGCGTTCCGTCCTCAAAAATAGTATCTGCGTTTGCTTCAATTACGACATCTCCGTTTACGACATTGACAACTTTCGACGCGCCGGAACTTCCGACGTCTGCCTTGACAATCTCTACGCCAAAATCAGATGACGCCGCATCTGCATTTCCCGTGATGCGCACCTGAAACTCATTATCAACATCATATTTTTCTTTTACTCCTTCAATCAGACGGGCAATTTCATCCTTAGATTTCAAAGTAACCGTATAATCATTAATTCGTACGGTGAACGCATCCTGTTTATTAAAAACCAGCTGCGACCCCTGCAGCACGTCATACATCTCCTCTGCCATCTCGTCCACCGAAAGTCTCTTTCCGAAACTCTGCTGTTCCTTGGAAACAATCAGATTCGGGTTCATATAAACAATCTCTCCCGCCTCCGCGCTGATTCTTCCACGCGCGACAATCAACGCTTCGTTTGCTTCCGCCTCGGAATTCATTGCGCCAAGAACCTGGCCGTTCAGCGTAACCATAAAATATCCGCCTTCTTCAACGTTATCTGACGTTGTTTCCTTCGGTATATAAATAAGGCAGATGAAACAAATAAATGTCACTGCCTTAATAAGTGTCATACGAATCTTTCTGGAATATCTTGTAAACGAATCCATATCATCCTCCAAATCTCCAATCACACAAACATATACTACCATCTGATTGTCCATTTGTAAAGAAATTTGTTACAAAAATATTACAAAAAAAATTCTATTTCTTCCTTTTTACGGAAAATCCGAACGTTCCGATTTTATTTCCCAGTTCATAGTATTCACCGTGGGAATATGCCGCGAGACCTGCAGCGTTAAGATGAAACTTTCCCGATTTGTCCATATATCTGTCGTCCGCGGTTACTCCCGCGATTTTTGCAAGAAACATGTCGTGGGAGCCAAGAGAAATAATGTCTTTTACTATACACTCCAGATTTACGGGACTTTGCAAAATTCCCGGCGCGTTAACATGCTCCATCTTCTGTATGGTCAGCTTCAGTTCCGCAAACTTATCCACATCTCTTCCGGACTTTACGCCACAGTAATCCGCTGCGTATACAAGGTCCTTTGTCACCAGATTTACAACAAATTCTTTTGTTTCCTTTATGATTCCATAAGAAAATCTTTCTTTTCTTATCGAAACAGAAAGCATTGCCGGGTCCGAACAAATGGTTCCTGCCCATGCGGCAGTAATAATATTCGGTCTCTCCCCCGCTCTCTGACAGCTTACCATAACCGCCGGAACAGGGTAAAGCATATTTCCTGCCTTCCAACTCTGTTTCCCCATAATCCGCCTCTCCTCATTCCTGCATCGCAGTCATTAATTCCGGTATCAGCTGTTTTTTTCTTGATACCAGTCCCTTTATAAATACGGACGCGCCGCTTCCGTTTACGCCGAATGCCTTTGCCACCAGCTCCTGCGCACCGTTCCCGTAATAAATCAGCTCGCTGGATTCCTCCATAACGTCGGTGAACATAAAAAATATCATATCGTCGTTTTTCTCATTACAGCTTTTGGAAATATATGATAAAACCCGTTCTTTTATTTCCTTTAGTTCCTCTTTATTCATAGATGAAATCTGACCGACGCCAAACTGAATTTCCCCTGACGTAAACTTCTTGAAATCCTGATAAAAAATCTCTTCGTCTGTTTTATTTGCCAGATTGCTGCCTGCCGCAAACATCCCAACCGCCATCTGCTCAATATGAATACCTGCCAGTTTCGCAAGTTCTTCGGCAGCCGCTTTATCCGCAGGCGTACAAGTCGGCGAGCGGAACATCAGCGTATCCGAAATAATGGCGCAGCATAACAAACCGGCTATGGATGATTCAATCTCCAGTCCCATTTCGGAAAAAATCTGAAAAATAATGGTTGCCGTACACCCCAGGGGCTGATTGCGAAAATAAACCGGCGCCATCGTCTCCAGGCTGCCTAATCTGTGATGGTCTATAATCTCCAGAATCTCCGCCTCCGAAATACCGTCAACAGCCTGTGTTTTTTCATTATGGTCCACAAGAATGACTTTTTTGCGTTCCATTCCCAGTAAATTTCTGCGGGATATCATCCCCACGTATTTACCCTTACGGTTTATAATCGGAAAATCTCTGTGACGCACCCTTGTCATAACCAGCTTTATCGTTTCAACAAGCGCGTCTGTCTTAAACGTAATCAGCTTATCCCGCCGCATAAAATAGCGGATTGGCATGCTCTGGTTAATCAGCCTTGCCGCCGTATATGTATCATGAGGCGTACTGATGATTGTACACCCTTTTTCTCCCGCAAGCCTGCGAATCGTCAGAGACGCTCCCGCACCTTCACAGACTACGATACACCCCGCCCCCATCTCTATTGCACACAGCTGTGTCTCATAACGGTTTCCAAGGAGTACAAGGTCTCCCGCCTCGATATAATTTTCAAGAAGCTCCGGATTAGCAGCTGCAACAAGCACTTTTCCATGAGAAAATAATTCGTTTGAATCGCCTGTCAGAAGCTCCCCGTCCAGCGTTTCTATAATATTAATATACGGGGTCTTTGCCATCGACAATATCTTGTTATCATATACATCCATATAGGAGTTCGCGATATCACCGATTGTAATTAATCCTTCAAGACGCTCGTTCTTTAATATCGGCAGAGTGACTACATCTGTGCTTTTCATGAGATACCACGCTTTTTTAAGCGATATTCCATCCTCCACCCCCGGCACCCTGCGGATATCAATATCCTTTACCTGCGGCGATACATCGTCAATATACGGCGGTTCCTCAATCCCGAAATACTCAAGAACATATCTCGTCTCCTGGTTGATTTCACCCGCACGTCTTGGCAGGTAATCTTCCGTTTGGGATGCCTTATTCTTCAGATGCGCATAGCAAATTGCCGAACAAATGGAATCCGTATCAGGATTTTTATGTCCGACAACATACACCTTTTTATTTGCCATATCATTATCCCGCCCTTTTGAAAAATCTATCCATTACTTCACACACGCTGCAAAATTTATCCGTCAGTATAATAATAACCGTCTCTTTATACTTAGGAAATCTCGGCGTGAGAGGAAACATATGCTTTTCTATGATGTCTTTCTCTTTATCGTTTAATTCAAAATTTTTATTCGCGTTATACAATGCGGTATAAGGATGTGAAAATCCGTGAAGCGTGTTATTTATGCGGACTTTACGCTCGTGCCAGTCATAAAGAAACAAATCATGAAGCATGCCCGCCCTTGCCGCCGCTTTGGCATCCAGCCCGAAAAACCTGCAAATTTTGTAATTATAAAACGCAACATGAAGAGAATGTTTAAAACAATTGGTATGGCTATGATGATTGAATGCCGTCATTTTTTTAACTTCTTCGTTTTCAACCACCTCTTTAATTGCCGCTTCAAATTCTGCTCTGTCAAAATCATGGAGTTTTCTGCGTTGGTTAATATTCTTTCCTACAACTCTGAATTTATTTTTCATTTAACATCATTCCTTAATAATTATATCTTCATATATATTTAATACTTCTCGTTAACATTAGTCAATATGTTTCTTTTACCAAAATAAAGAAAATTTTAAAATTTTCTGAAAACGATTGTGAATTATGACCATTTATGGTACAATATTTTCACAAAGTTTCGGCGAATTTATTAATCTTAGGAGGTATTAAGCTATGCGTGGTAATGTAATCGTTGGACAATCAGGTGGTCCAACTTCCGTAATCAACTCCAGCTTAGTCGGTGTTTTTAAGACTGCGAAAGACAGGGGAGCAGGAAAAGTCTATGGTATGCTCCATGGTATAAAGGGACTTCTGGATAACCAATTTGTAGACCTTTCCGAACATATTAAGACAGATTTGGATATTGACTTATTGAAGAGAACCCCTTCCTCTTTTCTTGGTTCATGCCGATACAAGCTGCCTGAAATCTGCGATAACCGCGAGGTTTACGACCAGATTTTTGCCAAATTAAAAGAACTTGATATTGAGGCTTTCTTCTACATCGGTGGAAACGATTCCATGGACACGATTAAAAAGCTCTCCGATTATGCCGTTCTGGTAAACAGCGACATTAAATTCATGGGCGTACCGAAAACAATCGATAACGACCTTGCAACAACTGACCATACACCAGGTTTCGGCAGTGCTGCTAAATATATCGCAGCCGTTACGAAGGAAATTATCCGTGACGGACTTGTATACGACTATCCGACCATCACCATTATGGAAATTATGGGACGTAACGCCGGCTGGCTTACTGCCGCAACAGCTCTATCTAAAGGAGAAGACTGCGAAGGCGTCGACATGATTTTCCTTCCGGAAGTTCCGTTTAACATTGACAAGTTCATGGAACGCGTTAAGACATTGAGCAAGGAGAAATCTTCTATTGTAATTGCTATCTCAGAAGGTATTAAACTGGAAGACGGCCGTTATGTATTTGAACTTGCCGACCATGTAGAATTTACAGATGCGTTCGGTCACAAGCAGCTATCCGGTTCTTCAAAGTTCCTGGCTGACAAGGTTGGCGCCGAGCTCGGTGTAAAGACCCGTGCGATTGAACTTAGTACGTTACAGAGATGTGCCGCACACATGACAAGCCGCGTCGATATTACAGAGGCATTCCAGGTTGGCGGAGCCGCTGTAAAAGCAGCGTTTGAAGGCGAAAGCGGCCGCGTTATTGTTCTTGACCGCGTTTCTGAAGACCCATACATCTGCACCACCAGCTCACAGGATGTCCACAAGATTGCAAACATCGAGAAAAAAGTACCTCTTGACTGGATTATCAACGACGGCACTTTCGTTTCCGACGAGTTGATTCACTACATCAGACCTTTGATTCAGGCGGAGCTTTCACCGGTTATGGTTGACGGTCTTCCAAGACATCTGAAACTGAGTTTATAATTTTACATATTGTTTTAAAATAAAGCGGCTGCCGCACTAAGTAATTAGTGTAGCAGCCGCTTTCCTTTTTACTTTTACATAATACTCTTTACAACAGCAACAACATTTTCTACCGTAAATCCAAAATGCTCAAAAAGTTTCGTCGCAGAACCGGAAGCTCCAAAGGTCTTCATACCTACATACGCGCCGTCCAGACCGACATATTTACCCCAGCCAAACTCTGAAAGAGCTTCAATTGCAACTCTTTTACGAACGCTTTTTGGAAGAACAGACTCTTTGTATTCCTCGCTCTGCTGTTCAAAGACGTCCATAGACGGCATACTGACAACGCTCACGTCAATACCCTGCCCCAGAAGTACTTTCTTTGCTTCAACAGCAAGGGATACTTCGGAGCCCGATGCCATCAGTATCACGTCCGGAATATCCTTGTTCGATTTATCAATGACATAACCGCCCTTTAACGCTTCCTTTCCGCTTCCCGGCATCTGCGGAAGATTTTGTCTTGAAAGAACAAGCGCGGTCGGCGTTTTTTCTGACTGTATCGCATACTGCCATGCTGCTGCCGTCTCCTTATAATCACACGGACGGTAAATTGTAAAGTTAGGCATTGCGCGGAACATGGCAAGCTGTTCAATCGGTTCATGGGTAGGTCCGTCTTCGCCTACGCCGATACTGTCATGCGTCAATACAAATGTCAAAGGCACGCCCATAATGGAAGACAATCTTGCCATTGGCTTTACATAATCGCTGAATACGAAAAATGTTGATACAAACGCTCTCAAACCGCCATGCAGCATAATACCGTTTCCGATTGCCGTCATGGCAAGCTCTCTTACGCCAAAGTGAAGATTACATCCCTCATAGGAATCTTTTGAGAAATCTCCCTTACCATTCATATAAGTCTTTGTAGACGGTGATAAATCAGCCGCACCACCTACCAGATTCGGCATTGCGTCCTTAATTTTATTTATCAGCTTTCCGGATACATTTCTTGTCGCCTCGGCTTTATCTTCATGCGCCCAATATGCTTCTGATTCAAATAATTCGTCTATGTAACTTTCATCAAAATGCTTATCCCAAAGTTCTTTCATTTCCGGGAACTTTTCACAATATTCCGCAAACATGGTTTTCCATGCATCTTCCGCCTTTGCATTGTTTTTTGCAGCCGCTTTGTAGTTATCATACACTTCCTGCGGAACAAAGAACGGTTCTTCGGACGGCCAGCCAAGTTCTTTACGAAGCGCCGCAACATTTTCTACGCCAAGCGGCTCTCCATGGGCACTTGATTTACCCTGTTTTGCCGGACAACCGTATCCAATCTGTGTTTTAACAGTAATGAAAGACGGACGGCTCTTATCGGCTTTCGCTGTTTCAATTGCCTTGCCGATTGCCTCAAGGTCTGTTCCATCCTCTACCGTTATTGTCTGGAATCCAAACGCCTCCATTCTCTTCTGCACATTCTCAGTAAACGCGATATCCGTACTTCCTTCAATCGAAATCCGGTTTGAATCATATAAAACAATTAACTTTGAAAGTCCAAGCGTACCTGCAAGAGAAAATGCTTCGGATGAAATACCCTCCATCATACAGCCGTCTCCGCCCAGCGCAAACGTGTAATGATCCACTACCGGATAACCTTCTTTGTTAAATACTGCCGCAAGATGCGCCTCTGCTGCCGCCATGCCAACCGCCATCGCCATACCTGCGCCAAGAGGCCCTGTTGTCGCCTCAATGCCTGCCGTATGTTTGTATTCCGGATGTCCCGGCGTCAAAGAACCAAACTGTCTGAATTGCGCAATATCCTCTGTCTTCAAATCTCCGTACCCGAACAAATGCAGCAGTGAGTAAAGTAACATAGAACCATGACCGCCGGACAGAACAAATCTGTCACGATCCGCCCAGTCCGGATCCGCCGGATTATGCTTCATATGCTTTGCCCATAACTCATATGCCATAGGCGCCGCCCCCAAAGGAAGTCCCGGATGTCCTGAATTAGCCTTCTGAATTGCATCTGCAGAAAGTATTCTTATTGCATTTACAGACATATTGTCAATCGTATTCATTTTATAATCCTCCTAGGCTTTTTGCCCAAATTTATTCTTTAAAATCAGACTCTACAAGAATTGTATATTCTTTATCACCAACTCTCTTTTTCTTGGCACCTCCGAACAATTTCTTTGATGCACGTTTATTTGCACTCTCAACCGCCACGTCGATTACTTCTCTCACGTCCTCAAGACTTACTCCGTCTTCACTTGAATGTATCTCGTCAATACGCAGATATAGCTGCAATAGAGCTTTCTCGTCAATAACATAACCGCTTTTATCGGCATAGCGTTTACACATCTCCACAAGTTCGTTAACGGTAAACTGCTTGTAAGTCATTCTGTGGTTAAACTTTTCAAGGAGCTCAGGATTATTCTTTAGCAGCTCGTTAATTTCACTTTCGGAATCCTCAAGAATAACAAGCAGCTCTCTGGTATCGCTCTCTAACACTTCAACCAACTCAAGGATACGCTGCCTGTCAATCACACCTGCCTCTTCAATAATAAGCGCGGCGCCTAAAAGTTTACCGATTGAGCGTTCAATTCCCCGCTGGTTTACATTGTCCCCGGATATTCTCGCTATCTTTCTTGTATGGTCGGGATACAGAATATTTAACGCTTTTACCACATTAATGGCAAGCGTCGTCTTATCAGAACTCCTGTTACCGGAAATAATAATATTGCCGATTCCAGACGTTCCCATCTTATCCTCGTGCTTTGTACTCTCAAAAAATTCTCCAATCTGCGCTTCCAGTCCCGCCACATAATTATACTTGGTAAAGTAACGCTTTACTTCCATCGGAATTTCATATACTTTATCTATCTCCGGCTGGAACGGACGAAGTACTATCTTATCCTTAACTGGTGCAGCGATATCTTCCGAATACTCCGGCAAATCCATTCTCGCCTCAAACTGCGCGGCAGCCGTCTCATCCGCAAGCGCAGCCTCTACCATCGCCATAGTAGATTCCATATCCTGTGTGCCGTCCGTACGCAAAACACTCCTGTCCATTGTTGCAGCTGCTTCCTGCAACGCGGAATTGATTGCTTCCGTATCTACACGAACCGTACTTTCCGTTACTGTATTCTGTTCCGAAACCGGTTCCGGTTTTTCTACTTTCTCTGCCACAGTCTCTACAGGTTGTCTTGCTTCTTCCTTTTCTTCCTGTAATTCTTCTGTTGCAGCCGTTTCTTTTACTTGTTTTATCTCTTCGTTCTTCTTCTCGTCCAAAGAAGGTGTTTTCTCATCCTGTTCCGTAACTGCCGGGATAACCTGCGTCGCTCCAAGATTCTGCTGTAAATTGACAACCTGCGTATCTTCTAAGTTCTGCTGCACCGGAATGGTCTGTGTTGTGTTGAATTCCTGCTGTGCCGGAATAACCTGTGTTGCCTCCAGATTCTGCTGCGGAATGCTTTGTGTCACGTACATATCCTGCTGCACCGGGATATTCTGTGTCGCATACATGTCCTGCTGTGCCGGAATATCCTGTTCCGTATACATATCCTGCTGCATTGGGATATCCTGTGTCATATACATGTCCTGCTGTGCCGGAATATCCTGCGTCGCATACATATCCTGCTGCATTGGGATATTCTGCGTCGCGTACATATCCTGCTGCATCGGCATATTCTGGGTTGCATACATATCCTGCTGCGCCGGGATATCCTGTGTCGCAAATATATCCTGCATCATAATACTCTGGGTTGTATTGAAATTACCGTTCGGAGCATACGCCTGATTTCCTGTCTCAGACATAATCTGCTCTACATTAATACCAATTGTATTAGAACCAACCGAAACATTCTGCGGCACACCCTGCCCTTGCGCTAACGGCGCCGTATTTCCTGCCTTTGCATTGACCCTGGAAGGACGCGTTCCTGCACCGTTGTTTTGTGCCGGATTCAGAATGGATGCTTTCAGAGCCTGCGCTTTATCTACTACATCCCCGGCTTCAAAACGCTCTATAATCCTCGTACAGAAATTAAGGCACTTCTCGTTCTGTTTTGTCTTCGCATACAGTTCGGCAAGTGTATACGCATACTTCTCATCGAGGTCGCGTTTCATATAATCCTCGAGAATTTTGATTAATTCCGCTTTTTTTGCACCCTGAACCGCTTTTAACTCATAGAGGAGTTCGTATTTTTTACTGTCACGGCCCGGCATCTGAACATATTCATCGTATAGCTCTTCCGCCTCGTCTATCTCTTCGAGACGGATTGTTACCTTTGTCAGCTTATACAGAAGTTTCTTACCGCCAAGATTACGATTGTAGGCAAGAATACAGAAATAACGAACATCCTCAAGCTTCCCCACGGACTCGTAGAGATTGATGAGCATTGCTATATATTTCCAGTCTTTCAGGCGTTTAAAATCCATCTTATCCGCAATTTTAACTGCTTCTTCATAGTTTTGCTTCAAATACAATTTTCTAATTTTATCTAAATTACTATAAAAATCATTATTATTCATGAATTATGCCACCTTCTGCATATAGTTATGGTTAGTTTAGCACACTCTATAGTTGTTGTCAAAATTTTCGACGAAATTCTTGTAACAATTTTGTAATATTTTAAATAATTTTCATATAAAATCAAAAAATTTAGAATAAACTCTCCTGTGTATATTCAAGCCTCGTATATTCCATCTCCTCGTTCTGCACCTGGCTGCGGTAATCGACAACGACTGTCTGCTGCCTTCCGTTCACCATTTTCTGTCCCAGAACATAATTCACGTCAAATCTGCCCGTAATTGCCGGAGTCGCGCCTCTTGCCGGAACAATGAGCTGAACATGATTCGTCTTTAACAGTTTAAAAATCGGTTCCCAGATATAAATATCCTTGGCAGCGCCAAACGGATTATCGATAAAGACAACTTTCCCTATGGATGAAACTTCCTTCCCGGCTGCGTTGATATTTGAAATATAATTAATAACGGCAACCAGAAATTGGATATAAATACCCTGCGACTGTCCCGTACTGCCCACAGCTTCCTCGTAGCGAAGGTAACGGCTCTGTTCCTTAATACGTTCTCTTTTATACAGATTCAATTTAATGCTGTTCATATCCGTAACAATAACTGAAAATAACTTTTTCCATGAAAGCCTGCCACGGATATATGTTATTCGTTCTTCGTCCGTCTTAAAACTTTCACAGAACGCTACTGTATCATTAATATACGCCGACATTCTTTCCTTATAAAATTCTTCCTTTACATACGGAACAGACAACCCTATCATGGTAATCACTTCGTTATCCAATGTGATTCGTGATAATTTCGGAAGTCTGTCCAGCTCAGACTTGATATTGGCGCAGGTCTGGATACAGCGGTTCTCAAAACTGTCCTTAATGCGTTCCATATCGTCAATACCTTTTCCGACACGCTCCTTTTCCAACAGGATACATTCACAGGTTCCTTTAATGTTTTCAGTCATCATGTCTATCTGTGAAACACTTTCAGGAACATCAACGCTTCTTTCAATCTCCTCCGCGAGTTCAAATGCGCTGCATTCTTTTAAACTGTCTGTAATACGGCGCTTTTCTTTCAAAAATTCTTCACGCTTTTTATACTCATTGCGGACAAGCTTCTCATAAGCTTTCTGAATGATTTCATAATCTTTTAGACTTTCCTCCGTAACAGCCTCCTGCGTCGTAATGTTCGCGGGTACAACAACCCCGGCGCTTTGTAACATGCGTTCAATGTCGCGCTGTATTATGGAAACATCCGTTAAATATCTGTTTATCTTTTTCTCTTCTTTGTCATAACCGGAAATGTTTTCGCGGAGCGCTTTCTTTGCCGCCGTATGTTCCGAAATAAATTTTGCGGTATTTTCACAATCAAAAAATACTACTTCGCCATACTTCTCCTCTATCGCGCCGACTGCGTGTGAAAGACTTCCTTCCATACGGTTAAGCTGCGCATTTTGCGCTTCATTCTCCTGTCTCAGCCCACAAAGCGTTTCACGGATTTCTGACAAACGTTCCTGCAGCCTGACGCTGTTTTCTCCCTCCGTATCCGTTTTCCGCGCCAACTCGTCCACGGTAAATCCCCGTTTTTGTATTTCCCTGAGGGCTTTAGAAATCGCTTCGTCATATGCCTGTATTAACGTTTTCTTATCCGTAACATCCACATTCCTGCCATATAGTGCCGAAACAAGCCCATTGAACCGTACCAGCAGTTCTTCATAGGAAATATCCTCTAAAGAAGCGGTGACGTTTTCCTTATAGTACGGCTCAAATACATCATGCCACTGCAATTTTATCTTTTCCAGCAAAGCGGTTGTTCTCTCTGCTTTTTCCTTTTGTACCCGCAGACTTTCATTACACTTCTGAATGCTGATGCCGTACTGCACTCCGAGATTTCTTGCCCTACTGCAGGCTTCCATCATTTCCTTCTGATTCTGATACTGTAATTTTAAAGACTCGTTTATTTTTTTTATTTTTTCAAGTTTCCACAGACGCTCGCGCAGTGCCGCAGACCTCTGCCTCTTTTCCTTCATGGCGGCTTCCGTTTCAGCAAACGCTTTTTTCAGTGTATCGAGTTCCTTCCCGGATGCCAGACTTTCCTGCTTTAAACTTTCCCGTTCTATTTCCAGACGACCGATTTCCTCCATCATACTTTCACCGCGTTCCCCGGTACACTCCAGCATATACAGATAATCATTCCACAAAACTTCCTGCTTTCTCTTCAGATTTCTGTAATTCTCTTCTAATCCTTCCAGTTCATCCTGAGCATGAAGAATCTCCGCCTGAACCAGTTCCGGATTCATCAGAAAAGATAAATCCTTTGTTCCGAAAACCATATAATCAACACTCGTAGAATGCCTCGTATCCCGCAAAATTGTTTCGCTGATAATCGGCACAATATAAGAGCAGTGCGTAAATTTCTGTAAATTCCTGTCTGCACGGATGCGTTCAAAATCACCTTTTACAACAAAGCTGTAATCGAGAAAAGGTACTCTCCTTGCGACATCGCGCTGCTGCGCCGGTGAAAGTGTCGCGTACCAGTTATAACCATACAGCACATCCTCGCCGTACGTTTCAAAAAGATACTGCTCCACCTGTCTATATTGTTCCCCATCAAGTACGTATCTTCCTTCGGAAAGATTTGTCATATATTCTTTCATGGCATGAATTTTAACATCCACTTCCGCACCTTGCGAAACCGTACTCTTATAAATATTATAAATAACAGTCGTTAATTTTTTTAAATCCGTCTCACCGTAAACTGCCGCCAGTGAATTGACCTTATCCATATTCGTATCGGAATCATTTTGATTTTTGTGAAAACTTTCCAAATCATGGGACAAAACCCTCTGTTCGACTTCCAGCTGCAACCCTCTTTTTTCCAGCATTTTCCGCCTCGCAGACATCTCTTCCAGAATATTCTGATTCTTTAAAATTTCTTCTTCGTTAACCGCAATTGTTTCCTGAAGTTGTTCAATATCTTCCCCCACATTCTCCACGACAAGAACGCCTGCTTCCTGCGCGAGGTTCTTTAACTCTTCCTCCTTGTGCAAAAGTTCCTCTTTGCAGCCGTCTATACGGCTCTCTAAAACGCCTGCTCTTATTTGTGCCTCTTCTTTTCCGTTCTTTACGCGCATATACTCTTCTTCAAGTTTCTCGCGCGCCGATACATATTCTTTTAATTGTTCCTGCAGCATCCTCTTCTTGTCCCCAAGAAGCAGATGCGCTTTTGCCGCAAGCTGATAAATCTCACCATAAACGTCACTGCTGCCGCGCCGGCTGTTATCCATGGAAAGCTGGACTTCCTGCTTTAAATCCTGATACCGCTTCATTTCGTCATAAGCGTCCACACACTCGGCAAAAAGTATTCTCTTCCCGACTTCACTCTCCTCACAAACAAGACGGCTGATTTTATCCGCAAATTCTTGCGCCAGCGTTTTCAGCTGTAAAAGTTCCCTGCGGTCGTCCAGAACTTTCGCGATTAGTATCTGCTTGTCTTCTTCCTCATAGGCATTTACCGCCTCTTCTTTCTTTTTTGCGTTTTGCAGCATCTTTTCGGAAAAAACATCCGAAAGTTTTGTACAAATGGCAAATTTATTCAAAAGCTGATTCTTTAATTGCTCTTTCCCCTCCTGATATGTTTTAAAGGAACGTATATTTTCGGACAACTCGCCCATCAGTTCAATCTGTCTGTCAAATACACTGATTTCTTCTTTTTTCCGGGACAACTCAATAATTCTGTCCTTTATATCAAGAAGCGTCTTTGCCATTCCCTCATCTTCAAAACTGCTGCCAATCTGATTATGAAACGACTTTTGTATAATTTCTTCTATCAGCAAATCCTCAACAACTTTGCGTCCCGTCCTATAGTTATTTTCAAAATATGCTCTGACATGCCCCTCCGTCTTGTTGATGCCGCGGATAATCTCCCATTCACTTTCAAACAGTCCGTATCTGCCGATAAAATTCTGATAGTCGCCTTTTCTTTCGAAAATGTGCACTTCCACACCGCGGTCCCTTTTCTCTAAATCGCGCAGATAACTCTTTAAACCGTTATATGTAATTCTCTCGCCGTCCTTTGCAAGCGGCAGATTTCTAATATCATTGTCCCCAAATTCCCTATAAAAAATGCAATAATTAAAATATTCAATATTTGCTGATTCCCGTAATGCGTCCTCTCCCGTATCTTTTCCTTTTCTGGCACAAAATCCTGTCATCATGTATTTAAAGTTATCTCTCTGATAGCAGGAATCGAGCTTCCACTCGATAAGAGAATGAATTGTATTACTTCCGCCTGTGGTCCGGAACAGCTTCTCAACAGGCTGTTTCTCGTCAAGCGTACAATTCGGTATCAGATTCTGCAAAAGAAGAAGCATCAGCACGCTTTTACCGCCGCCGTTCGCCAAATCGTAAATCGTATTTTTGCAGGAAAAACGCATCATGAAATCATCATAAAACTGCGTACCAAAATTGTATTTAACATTGTTCACTCTTATACGGTTTATATGCGGCATCAGTTCTCCTCCTTTCTGTTCAGAATCTCATAAATCCGTCCTTTATAGTTATCAAAATAATTTTCGATAATCGCCTTAAAACGGTCCGTCGGGTAATATCTTCCCTCAACCTGTGTAAACAAATGCTGATTTTCTAAAAAATTAAACACAATTTTAACATAACCCGACTTGGAATTTCGTGCCGCCCTCACGTCCGCAACATCGTCCACCGTAACGGTCTGCAGGTCATTCCACATCAGCGCAATCTGTTTAAAACTGTTTTCTTCTACCTCATCGGCGATGATTCCTTTGGTCAAATCGACAATACTTCCCACGCTTCCGTCCACCATCGCAATGACATCTTCTATTTTAACAAATTCGACATAATTATATGTTGTCGTATCTGTATAAAATTCCATGATAATATTATAAATAATATAGTAACATAAAAACAGTTCTTTATTAACCTTCAGTCCCAGTTCGCGCCGAAGTTCCTCGTTACTGTATCCGAAAATACGGTTGTTCTCACCCGGGCTTACATACAATCCATAGTTATACTCATAAATATCCAGATTCATCTTCTTAAGAACTGCATGAACATATGTATAAACCTGCGCGTTGGCATTGTACTCCTCATACAGCGCAATATTGCTTTCTCTGGAAATATTCTCGCCCATAATCAGCTTAGACGTGATATCCAACGCTCTGTCAAGATTCCTGTCTTCCATTTATTCACCCGCCCTTTCAAAAATGATATTTACAACCTGCATACCGGCAATAACCAGTTCTATCAGTTCGCCTTCCGACCCCATGACAATGTTAAATTCCTGCCCGCCGTACCGCGCATTGTCTTCCGGCGTAAAATATTCTTCTATTATTCCGTCCAGAAAAGTTTCCTGTTTCCCCCTGCCGTTCATGCTGTATTGCTTCTTCTGGCATAGATGCACCAGAAACGCGTAATAGTCGCTGTTTTTATAAATCTTTTCGGAATACTTTTCCACCAGACCGTCTGTAAATTCCTGTAAATCAAACCGGTTCTGCCTTCGCAGTTTCTCCAGAATTTCACGCATAAACACCACAAAATTGTGGTTCATGCGCTTTTCTTCCAATTCATCGGGAAAAATGATTTCCTTTTCCTCCTCCGCTTCCATACGCTCGACCATTTCTTTGCGTTCCGGTTTTAACGTCAGCATATTGTCCACCATGACGGCATTAAAACTTTTGTGTATATGAATATCAAACAACGGAGTAATCACTTTTTCCAAAATATCAGCGTCGTCATTTTTAATCATCCTCGCCAAAAGACTGCGGAAATCAAACCCGTTTCGCAGTCTGCGCAATTTTGATTTCCTGATAATCTCATCCGCCGTGACAGAAAGCTCCGTACACGCCGCAAGAAGCTGCCCGTGTTTGTTCATGGCAATTTTAAGCTGTGTAGCAAGCAGATAAATATCATTTAACGTATGATAATATAATTCGTTTTTTTCCGTCTCCTGCTCCGCACGCAAAAGCGCCGCGTCGACAAGCTCCATATTCTTTACAAAAAGCCGTTCCTCCTCTTCAAACCAGCGCATACCGTTTTCCACAAAATCCTCATATGCCTCAATTCCTGAAAACACATCGATTGCCAGCAGGGAAACCACCTCGTTCTTGCGGTACTTCAAACGGCTTACCTCACTGTTGATGCGCGCCGTCACTTCTGTTCCTCCTTTAAAGTTTCTGGCTTGAATCAGCTTTTCCAGAAGTAGCTGCTGCACGCTGATTTTACTCTGGTCCTTTATCTCCTTTGTATCCAGATAAAATTCAATCGCGTCCGAAGTAATATTATATCGAACCTGGTTCTCCTTTACACAGCTTTCCAAAAGCTTTATCCTGGATACTCTCTTTTTTTTCTCTACCGGGTCGTAATATTCAAACAGAAACGGACGACCGTCGTTTTTCATCTTGTCAAAAATATACTGGGCAATTTCCTGATACTCTTCCTCTTCGTATTCAACTGGAAAATCCCGTTTCAGGCATTCCGTTATGAACGCTTCGTAATCGGGATATGTAACGTCCCTTTCCTCAAGACTATTTTCTTCAATAAAAAAGCGCAGGACAGCCATCATCACATATCCCATATCAAGAGCACTGTATTTACCCTCTTTAAATTGCAAAAAGGAACTATCGCATAATCTGAAAAAAGGATAATATTTTTTCAGATTAACCATACGTTCCCTGTGTTCTGATACGATATCGTTGATAAAGCTTAATTCCTGCACCATTATTTTCCCTTTCGTTCCTAAAGCTGCGTTCTTCCGTCCAGAGCCCGAAGCAGTGTAACTTCGTCAATACACTCCAGGTCTCCCCCCACCGGAACGCCGCTTGCGATTCTGGAAACTTTAATTCCCGTAGGTTTAATGAGCTTACTGATATACATTGCCGTTGTCTCGCCTTCAAGGCTTGAGTTCGTCGCGATAATCACCTCGTCCACATCATCCTTCAGACGGACCATCAATTCTTTCAAACGGATATCTCCCGGTCCGATGCCGAGCATCGGGGAAATCGCTCCGTGAAGTACATGATACACGCCTTCATACTTTCCTGTCTTTTCATATGCCGCCAAATCTCTGGTATTCTCAACCACCATAATCGTTTTTTTATCCCTTTTTTCGTTGCGGCAGATTGGGCATACCTCTTCATCCGTCAATGTAAAACATCGGCTGCAGTATCTGACGTTTTCTCTGGCATCGACAATTGCGTCCGCAAGCGAGTGCACCTGTTCGAGCGGCATATTGATGATATGAAACGCCAGACGCTGCGCCGATTTTGCGCCGATACTCGGCAAATGTGATAACTCCTCTATTAACTTGTTAATATGGCTGCTATAGATATCCATAAATTGAGTTCCGCCTGTTTTGTATAATAATCAGGGCTGCCGCATAATAAATGATATTGCTATGCGACAGCCCTCCTATGTAGCTTAGAATGGAAATCCTCCCATTCCGCCGAATCCCCCCGTAATCTTCGCCATAGATGCCTGCGTTTCTTCCTCCATCTTGCGAAGAGCCTCATTGGTTGCTGCAACAATTAAATCTTCAAGCATCTCGATATCGTCAGGGTCTACTACCTCCTCGGATAATTTTACCTTAGATACTTCCTTCTTACCCGTTACAGTTACCTCAACAGCACCGCCGCCTGCGCTTGCAGTAAATTCTTTTGTCTCCAGCTCTTTTGAGCTTTCCTCCATCTGCTTTTGCATCTTCTGTGCCTGTTTCATAAGATTGCTCATGTTGCCCGGCATACCTCCGCCCGGGAAACCACCACGTTTAGCCATTAATAGTCCTCCTCGCTATCATCAATCTCAACTTCCATTGTAAACTCCGGCTGGCTCTTTGTAAACCCAAAACTCTCTCCGGAATCATTCACTGACATAAATTTTATATCAAGTTCGACTTTTTTTCCATATATTTTTTCAACCGCATCCAGAATCGCTTCCGAAACATTCTCCGTGTTACAAAAGTCCGCCGCAAGCTCAGTACAGTTCATAATAACCAGTTCGTTATCGCCCATGCCGACGTCTGCCTTTGTTCCGGCAAGCATCATTCCCACATCGCTCCGGTGCAAATCAGGCAACGTAAGCACAATATCGCGCCATTTCCCCGCAATCTGTTTTGTCTCCTCCTGCGTAGGACGGATAGGCTGCGTTCTGATATATTCTCCCTGAGACGATTCTTTATTCCTCCCGCCGCTTTTATCCGCGAATTGTACAGGATTTACGCCAATTCCCTGCTCAACCTTTTTTTCTAACTGACCGATTCGGTCAATCAAGGAATCCAGATTGCTTTCCATGGAAGGATTCGTCAGTTTAATCAACGCCATCTCAATCAGAATCCGCTTCTGCGCCGAATACCGTATCTGACCGGACAACTCCGAAAAAATACGAATATACCGCATCAGCACTTCGACATCCACCATTGCTGCCTCCTGCCTAAGCAGTTCAATCGTATCAGTGGATACGTCAATCACATCCTCTATATCCTGCGATGTCTTTACAAGGAGAAGATTTCTCATATACCATGTAAAATCCACCACCATCTGGTTTAAATCTCTGCCTGATAACACAAGTTCTTCCAGCTTATATATGCATCCCGTGGTATCTCCCGAAATCACCTTTCGCAAAAAATCACTGAACACTTCCGCATCGACCGCGCCCAGAACCTCCAGTACGTTATCATATGTCAGGTCCTGACCCATATAGAATGCAAGGCATTGGTCCAAAAGACTCAATGCATCTCTTAACGAGCCGTCGGCAGCTTTTGCCACATAGCGTATAGCGCGCTCCTCCACATGAACATGCTCTATTTCCATAAGGTTTGTCAGGCGCGCCGCTATCGTTTCGATAGTAATGCGTTTAAAATCGTACCGCTGGCATCGTGAAAGAATTGTAATCGGTATCTTGTGCGCCTCGGTTGTCGCCAGTATGAAAATAACATATGCCGGCGGTTCCTCCAATGTTTTCAGCAGTGCGTTGAATGCTCCGATGGAAAGCATATGCACCTCATCGATAATATAGACTTTATATTTCCCCTCTGCGGGAGAATACTGTACTTCTTCACGAATTTCCCGAATATTGTCCACACCGTTGTTTGAAGCCGCATCTATTTCAATCAGGTTCATAGAATTTCCTGCTGCAATTGCCTTACAGCTTCTGCATTCCCCGCAAGGGTTGCCGTCAACAGGGTTCTCGCAGTTAACCGCTCTTCCAAGAATTTTTGCGACAGTGGTCTTGCCGGTTCCCCTTGTCCCGCAAAACAGATAGGCATGTCCGATTCTGTTGTGTTTTATCTGATTTTTTAAAGTTGTAACAATATGTTCCTGCCCTTTTACGTCCTCAAAATTATCGGGACGGAACTTTCTATACAAAGCTGTATATGACATATTTAATCACCAAAATTAATCCCCAGCGCTTTTGCTTCTTTTATAATAGAGCTTTCCGGGTCAACTGTTTTCAGTTTGCCCGCCACGTCCGCAAGCGGTACGCTGATAATTTCATTATTACGAATGCCAACCATACGGCCGTATTTTTTCTTGATAATCAACTGTGCCGCCGCTGCGCCAAGCCTTGATGAAAGGACTCTGTCGTACGGACACGGACTTCCTCCGCGCTGCATATGTCCCGGAATTGTTACACGCACTTCAAGGCCTGTTTTTTCCTGAATCTGTGCTCCGATTTCATAAGAAATGGACGGATATCTCGGATTTTTCTGTTTTTCTTTCAATTCTTTCTTCGACAATGCCGCATCCTCCTTGGACACAGCTCCTTCTGCCACCGCAAGTATCGAAAATCTCTTGCCCTGTTTCGCCCTCTTGTCAAGGGCCGCGCATACAGAATCAATATCATACGGAATCTCCGGCAGCAAAATAATATCCGCACCGCTGGCAATTCCTGCATGAAGCGTAAGCCAGCCCACTTTATGTCCCATCACTTCCACAATAAATACCCGGCTGTGAGACGCCGCCGTCGTATGAATATTGTCAATAACATTCGCGGCAATATCTACCGCGCTCTGGAACCCGAACGTCATGTCGGTTCCCCACAAATCATTATCTATCGTCTTTGGAAGCGTCACGATATTCAGTCCTTCTTCAGACAGAAGATTCGCCGTTTTGTGCGTCCCGTTTCCGCCAAGAATCACCAGACAGTCCAGCCCCATCTTCTTATAATTATCTTTCATTGCCTGCACTTTATCCAGTCCGTTCTCGTCAGGAACACGCATTAATTTAAAAGGCTGTCTGGAAGTGCCAAGAATCGTTCCTCCCTCAATCAGTATCCCGGAAAAATCTCTTGGTTTCAACTTGCGGTAGTTCCCATAAATCAGACCTTTATATCCCTCTTCGATACCGATAATCTCTACGTCATCCACTGCGTCATAAATTGCTTTCGCCACACCCCGCATAGACGCATTCAGGCTCTGGCAGTCGCCTCCGCTTGTAAGCATACCGATTTTCAACATGATTATTTCCTCTCTTTCCCTAATTAAACAGGTAAACAATTCAATAAGTATTATACCTTTTTTCAATAGAATATACAATCATGGAAACAAAATAAGAACAGAAAAATAGGACTGCCGCATAATGAATCCGTTCGCATTATGCCGCCGTCCCAATCGAAATCCATATAATAATCCGCGCGGCTTACTCCGAATGACTGTCCATAACCGCTTCCCGGACAGAAAGCTCGGTCCAGGCGCCCTTGCGGCACATGGAAGGTTTCACTTAATGCTGCTTCATTCCTGACCTGACATGATTCATGAATTTCCATTGCACAAGACCCGAACTTCAACGCCTCTTTTCCGATGCGCTTCACAAACAAACACCCTCGGCTCGCCATCACCCCTGCTGTAGCGGATTGCAGGTACAGGGCACCGCTATCTCCCCGGCTGCGCGGAA
>CAJTZH010000042.1 GCA_910584325.1 uncultured Lachnospiraceae bacterium
CAAGCAAGCACTTTTGCGAAGATTTAAGAAAAAATATGGAATAGTGGGCTGCTGTCTATCAAAAGTCTTGTATGTTACTTTATCGTACATGAGCATTATCACACCGCTTATCGCAATCTCCGTAATCAGCTTAATAAATGTTGTTTTGTCCAATTCGCAAATATCCGTGGTCGGCTTCCTATTTTATCGTAACCGGACATTTATCCGGTTTAAACTGTCCGCAGGAAATTTCAGTCTCAATTATTCTGATAATATGCTTATCCGGAATTGCCGCAAGTCTGCTTCGATTTAAGAAAACGCCGGTTTAATGCGCAGCAAAAAAATAGAGAACCGGCGCTTTTTACAGCGGCCGGTTCTCTGAATGTCAATATATTATCGATTTTGCCAATTAGCAAACACCCTGTGCAAGCATCGCATTGACAACCTTCTCAAAGCCTGCGATGTTCGCGCCTGCTACATAGTTGCCTTCCATGCCATATCTCTTTGCGGCGTCATCAATATTGTGGTAAATATTTACCATGATATCCTTAAGCTTCGCGTCAACTTCCTCAAACGTCCAGCTCAGTCTCTCGGAGTTCTGGCTCATCTCAAGAGCGGATGTCGCAACGCCGCCCGCGTTTGCAGCCTTACCGCCGACAAACCACACACCGTTCTTCTGTAAATACTCTGTAGCGTCGATTGTCGTAGGCATATTCGCACCCTCACATACACACTTGCATCCGTTGGCAACAAGCTGTTTCGCGTCGTCAATCAGAAGCTCGTTCTGTGTAGCGCACGGAAGAGCAATATCACATTTAATCTGCCATACGCCGCGTCCCTCATGATACTCGGCGCTCTTTCTTGCCGCCGCGTACTCTGTCAGTCTTGCTCTTTTCACTTCCTTCACTTCCTTGAGAAGTTCAACGTCGATTCCTTCCGGGTCATAAATCCAGCCTGTAGAATCTGAACACGTCACAACCTTCGCACCCATCTGCTGTGCCTTCTGTGTCGCGTAAATCGCAACGTTGCCGGCACCGGAAACAACAACCGTCTTACCCTGCATAGACTCGCCGTGGCACTTCATCAATTCTTCTGTCAGATAGAGAAGACCATAGCCTGTCGCCTCTGTTCTCGCCAGAGAACCTCCGTATGTAAGACCCTTTCCTGTAAGAACGCCTTCAAACATTCCGCGAATTCTCTTGTACTGACCAAACATATAACCAATCTCTCTTGCGCCCGTACCGATATCACCGGCAGGAACATCCACATCGGCACCGATATACTTACAAAGCTCCGTCATAAAACTCTGGCAGAATGCCATAATCTCTCTGTCCGACTTGCCCTTTGGGTCAAAGTCGGAACCACCCTTGCCGCCGCCGATTGGAAGGCTGGTAAGCGAGTTCTTAAAAATCTGCTCAAAACCAAGGAACTTAATAATACCAAGATTTACAGAAGGATGAAGTCTCAAACCTCCCTTGTATGGTCCGATTGCATTGTTAAACTGCACACGGAAACCTCTATTTACCTGAACCTTACCGTTATCATCCACCCAAGGCACACGGAACATTAACACTCTGTCCGGCTCCGTTATTCTCTCTAAAATAGCTTCTTTTCTGTAAAGCTCTTCATTTGCGTCAACAACCGGTCTTAAAGACTCAAGCACTTCCTTGACAGCCTGTAAAAATTCCGGCTGGTCCGCATTCTTCTTTGAAACAAGTTCCAACACTTCATCAACGTATCCCATAAATCAATTCTCCTTTAAAAAATAATATGACGCCTGTTTTTATCGTCTTCGGCGTGACCCATTTGTTTAAGATTATAAAGTATTTTGGAAAAATATTCAATATTTTTAATTTTTCAAATACAAAACGTTATTTTTTTAAGTATAATTATTAATCAGCTTAAAAAAATAACGTTCATTGTTTTAATAATACCGTTAAAACCTGCAAAAACTTTCAAAATTAAATTCCCAGAATCACTTCAAACGCTTTATCACTGATTACGGAAGATATCTCGCCTGGTCTTGTCAGAAAATATCCCTGCAAAAGGTCAACGTCAAGTTCTAGTATCGTACTCAGTTCTTCCTTCCTACTGGGTAGAAAATAAAATATTCTGCCCGTCTGCAGTATCCTCATATGCCATAAAAATATCCGCAGCCTCGGAGGTACCATACTCTTGATAACCGCAAACCTTATATTTCTGAATCATTATATCACATACCCCCCTGGATATTCAACAATACGCAAAATCAAGCATTTTTTATAGTTGCTTTTTTCAGATTATCTGTTATAATGATAGTTGTTAAAGGTTATGAAAAGGAATAGTAATAATATACCGGCTGACAGAAAGCTGCTGGATGATGCGAAGCAGTGGATGGTCTGTTATGAACTCGCCTTGGAACCGTCATCCGAAATTCATTGCAGGAACTTATGAAGAGTAGACATGAACGGATACCCACCGTTACAGGGGTAGGGCATACAATATGTGCCTGATGAGTGTGTAAACGAAAGTTTATGAATGAGAGTGGTACCGCGTGGGAATGAAACCTCCTTCGTCTCTGATTGCAGATTGCAAAAGCAGATATGCAACAGAAACGAGGGTTTTTTATTTTTATAGGAAAAGGAGAATGAAAATGGAAAATTTCAGAAAGTATGAACGTTCTTATTTTTTACCGCCTGTCATTACATATGACTGGGTAAAAAAGGACCACATTGAGAAAGCGCCGGTTTGGTGCAGCGTTGATTTAAGAGACGGTAATCAGGCGCTGATTGAGCCGATGAGTCTTGAAGAAAAGCTCGAATTTTTTAAGCTGCTTGTTGATATCGGGTTTAAGGAAATCGAAATCGGGTTCCCTGCCGCGTCCGACACGGAATTTGCTTTTGCCCGCGCGTTAATCGAGCGGAATATGATACCTGACGACGTGACGATTCAGGTATTAACGCAGGCAAGGGAACATATCATCAAGAAAACATTCGAAGCGTTAAAGGGCGCTCCAAAAGCAGTTGTCCACGTATATAATTCTACTTCCGTGGCACAGCGCGAACAGGTCTTTAAGAAATCAAAAGAAGAAATCAAGCAGATTGCCGTTGACGGCGCCTCTCTGTTAAAGAAACTCGCAGACGAGACAGACGGTAACTTTTCGTTTGAATACAGTCCGGAAAGTTTCCACGGTACAGAGATGGATTATGCGCTTGAAGTCTGCAATGCCGTACTTGACGTGTGGCAGCCGTCCGCGGACAATAAGGCGATTATCAATCTGCCGATGACTGTTGAAAATATGATGCCGCATGTCGCCGCATGCCAGATTGAATACTTCAACAAGAATTTAAAGCACAGAGAGAATACCATTATTTCCCTGCACCCTCACAACGACAGGGGATGCGGCGTAGCGAACGCGGAATTATGTCTTCTTGCCGGCGCGGACCGTGTCGAGGGCACGCTTTTCGGCAACGGTGAAAGAACAGGAAATGTTGATATTGTGACGCTTGCGATGAATATGTTTTCACACGGCATCGACCCGAAACTTGATTTCAGCAATATGTCGGTTATCGCGGAAACTTACGAACGTCTTACAAGAATGACCGTATCGGACAGACAGCCTTATGCGGGCACGCTTGTATTTACCGCATTTTCAGGCTCGCATCAGGACGCCATCGCTAAGGGCATGGCATACAGGGAAGCCGGCGGTTCGGACAAATGGACGGTTCCTTACCTTCCAATTGACCCGAAAGATGTCGGACGTACTTATGACTCCGATGTTATCCGCTTTAACAGCCAGTCCGGCAAGGGCGGCATCGGCTACATTTTGAAACATTCATTTGGCATTATCCTTCCTGACAAGATGCGTGAGGACGTAAGTTACTACTTAAAAGGCATTTCGGACAGAACGCACAGCGAACTTACGCCAAATGTCATTTATGATGAGTTTAAGAAGGAATTTATTCAGAAAGAATCCGAATTTACTGTCACGGAATGTCACTTTAAACAGGAAAATGGCATTACTGCAACAGTAACCATCAAAGAGCCTAATGGAACATACAATGTAACCATGACGGGAAACGGTCGTCTGGATGCTGTAAGCAATTGTTTAAAACAGCATTTTGGCATTTCCTATACTTTAGTTGACTATACCGAGCACGCTTTGTCAACAGGTTCGTCCTCAAAAGCGATGGCATATGTCTGCATTAATATGAGAAATCGTGTCATCTGGGGCGCAGGCATCGATTCCGATATCATTAAAGCCTCCATTAAAGCGCTTTGCGTCGCAATTAACAGAGGATTACAGATAAAATAAAAAAATAAAGCCGTGGCGTTTGTTCTTTCGCCACGGCTGTTTTCATCAAAAATTATTTCTTACCGCTCAGATATTGTTCAATATCGTCAAGCGCTTCCGTCTCGTCCTCACCCTCGGCAGAAACGGTAATCTGTTCGCCTTCACTCAGTCCCAGAGTCATCATGCCCATAATACTTTTCGCATTAAATTTCTTATTACCGCTCTCTACATAAATCTTACTCTCATACTGGCTCGCAACTTGAACAAGCAGCGCTACAGGTCTTGCTTCCGCTCCTGATTTAATTTTCACAGTAATGTTCTTTGTCGTCATAATTACTCCTCCTTATTGCCGCGCAGGCTTTCTGCAATTTCACTTATTTTCTTCAGTCTATGATTAACCCCTGATTTTCCTACAGGAACTGATAGTAATGTACCTAAGTCCTTTAACGGAACATCCGGATATTCCAATCTGGCTCTCGCTGCTTCCGCAAGTCCTTCATTCAGGCTTTCCAGCCCGACTGTATCTCTGATATACTCTATATCTTTAATCTGTTTTACGGCTGCCACTACCGTTTTGTTGGAATTGGCAGTCTCACAATTTACTCTGCGGTTCACGCTGTTGCGCATTTCTTTGAGAATCCTCACATTTTCCAGATTCATCAACGCCACATGCGCTTCCATGACATTTAACATTTCAACAATCTGCGTTCCCTCTTTAATATAAACAACAAAGTTCTTCTTTCTTGGAACAACTTTAGAATCCAACGCAAAACTGTTAATCATATCCCGAAGCTGTAACGCTTTGTTTTTCGTATCACAGACAATTTCAAGATGATAAAATTTATTTGGGTCGCTTATAGAACCAGCTGCCAAAAAAGCTCCTCTGATAAAAGCGCGTTTACAACAAGTCTGCTGCGTAATCAGACTGCCTATTTTTACTTCGTCAAGAATCTCACCATTACTGTCTACAATGCGAAAAGCCTGTAGAATACGCAAAGCACTTTCATTCTTTCTTATTATGACTGTATACGCATTACTTTTATTCAGCCTGTTACTGGATGTAATGGTAATCTCTGCCTCCACGTCAAATGCCGGTTTTAAAAGCTTATAAAACTTACGCGCAACAATGACATTTTCCGTAACCACCTTTAACGCGTACGAATTATCCACCGATATCATAATACTTCCGCACAAACTAAAGAGCGCTGCAAGCTCCGATATCTGACAGTGGCGCGCGCCCGGAAACTGTCTGGAAAGCTCATCCTTTACTTCCGATGAAAACGACATTTTAAAAACTCCTCTATCTACTTCTTACGGATTGCATCCTTATCAATGTCACGGTGTTCGATTTTCACGCCGTAATCACTACCTTCCAATGCATGATACAGCGCGTTTGCCAGCGTCACCGAACGATGCTTGCCCCCTGTACATCCGACAGCGATTTCCAGACGGTTTTTTCCTTCCAGAACATAATTGGGAATCAGGAATTTCACCATATCAACCAGTTTTCTTAAAAACTCTTTTGCTGCGTCAAATCCCAGAACATACTGCTGAACCGCCTCGTCGTTTCCGTTCAGAGGACGCAGTTCTTCCAGATAATAGGGATTCGGCAAAAAGCGAACGTCAAAAACTAAATCAGCGTCATTCGGTAATCCGTACTTAAATCCAAACGATAAAACAGTCACTATCAGATTACTGAAAGTCTTGTCCATAACAAAAATCTTCTCGAGTTCCTGTTTTAACTCTCTTGTAAGGAGCATCGATGTATCAATAATATAATCTGCCTGTTTTTTCAGAAAATCAAGCCTTTTTCTCTCAAGCGTAATTCCCTTATCAATCCGTTCCGTTTTCGCAAGCGGATGTGTCCTTCTCGTCTCTTTATACCGCTTTAACAAAACTTCATCGCTGGCATCCAGAAACAAAATCTCATAATAATAACGGTTATTTACAAGGTTTTCAAGAACATTTTCAAGTTCAAGAAGCCCTTTGCCGCTTCGAATATCCACGCCAAGCGCTACATTGGAATACCCCGCTTCCTGTGCGTACACCAATTCTGCAAACTTCATCAGCAGCGAAATCGGCATATTGTCCACACAGTAGTATCCCATGTCTTCAAACATATTCAGCGCCGTACTCATCCCGGCGCCAGATAACCCTGTAACTATAACCATTCTCATGAGTTGTTCCTCCATCTGCATGGTTTTAATCTTCCTAATTATTACAATATATTTCTTTACAAGTCAAGCCTAAAAATCACCAAGTTTTTTTACTTCCAGCTCAAGTTCTACACCAAACTGCTCAAAAACGCCTTTTTGAACAATTTGCACTAAATTCAAAACATCCTCTGCCGTCGCACTATTGTAATTGATAAGAAAACCCGAATGTTTTTTTGAAATCATGGCTCCGCCGCATTTATACCCTTTAAAGCCCGCATCCTCAATCAATTTTCCCGCGTAATATCCTTCGGGGCGTTTAAAGGTACTGCCCGCGCTTGGATATTCAAGCGGCTGCTTTTCTTTTCTGGCTTCTCTCAATTCCGCAAGTCTTTTCTTAATTTCGTCCGGATTGCCCTCTTTCAACTGGATGTGGGCCCTTAACACAATGAGATTCTGCTTTGCGGCAGCCGACGTCCGATAACCAAGTTCCAGTTCATCCGCAGGATAAAGCCGTGTTAAACCATCCATATCCATCATCGTAACACCGACCAGACAATCCTTCATCTCTCCGCCGTAAGCACCTGCATTCATCGCAACGGCTCCTCCCATCGTTCCCGGTATTCCCGTCGCGAACTCAAATCCCGTCAGTCCTCTTAATGCGGCTTCACTGCCAAATTTTGACAAAAGACATCCCGCCTCCACAACCGCTCGTGTCCCGTTCCACACAACATGACGGTATCTGTCGTAAATCTGTACAATAACGCCGCGGAACCCCGCGTCGCTGACCAAAAGATTACTCCCGTTTCCCATGACAAAATACGGAATACCCTGCTGGCGACACAGCCTTATTACCTCCGCAATCTGCTCTATCGTTGTCGGCATAACAAGATAGTCCGCCGGTCCTCCGATGCGAAACGTCGTATGCTTATTCATCGGCTCATTTACTAATATGTTTCCTTCGTTTACAATTTGTTCTAATTCATTCAAAATATTCTGTGACATGAATATCAACCTATCCTAAATTAATCTTCTAAAACAAGTTTTGCCGCGCCATACATTCCGGCATCATTTCCTAGTGTTGCCAAGACAATCTTCGCATTTTTGCTTGCATGAAACGCGTATTTTCTGTAGTTCTTTTCTATCGCGTCCGTCAAAATCCGCCCTGCTTTTGATACGCCGCCGCCGATTACAAAAATCTCAGGGTCCGCGACACACGCCACATGAGACATAGCAATTCCGAGGTATCTTCCCAAAATATCCACCGCTTCTTTCGCAAGTTCATCCCCGTCCTTTGCCGCGTCAAAAACCTCCTTCGCGGTTAAACCCTGCCTGTCACGCAAAACAGACGGAACAGACGAATTCTTCAACAGCTTTTTGGTCTGCCGCACGATGCCCGTTGCGGAAGCTGCCTGCTCAAGACATCCGCATTTGCCGCAGTTGCAGGCTTCCGTCTCATCGTAAATAACTGTCATATGTCCCACTTCACCGCCCGCGCCATGACTTCCGTTTACAGCTTTTCCGTTTAAAATAATACCGCCGCCTACACCGGTTCCGAGTGTAAGCATTGTAAGATTATCATAACCCTTACCGCCGCCCTGCCAGCTCTCGCCGAGCGCGGCAACCGTAGCGTCATTTCCCGCCTTCACGGGAAGTCCTGTCAGAGCGCCGAGTTCCTCTGCTACATTGAACACGCCCCATCCAATATTCACGCAGCCGTTCACCATACCGTCGTCCATAACCGGACCCGGCACACCGATTCCGATACCCCGCACCCGCTCTTTGGCAATCTTTTTATCGGATAATTCCTTTTCGACAGCATTGGCAATATCGGAAAGAACGTATCTTCCCGCCGCTTCCTTTCTTGTAGGAATTTCAAAACCGTGAATCAATTTCCCGGCTGTCTCAAATAGTCCAATCTTAATCGTTGTTCCGCCAACATCTACGCCAAAACAAACATCCTTCATGACAACACCTATCCTTCGTTTTTCAGTTTTGATACCAGGTTCTGCTGTACTCTGTTATACAGTTCCTTTGCCGCATTGTACCCCATCTGTTTCTGCCTGTAATTTACCGCCGCCGATTCAACTATAACTGCAAGATTTCGTCCCGGTCTGATAGGAATGGTTGTACACACCACTTTATTTCCAAGAAACTCCGTATACTCTTCTTCCAGTCCCAGTCTGTCATATTCTTTTTCCTTACTCCACTCTTCCAGTTTTATCACCATATTAATTGTCTGTGTTTCCTTGACGCTCTGTACGCCAAATAAAGTCTTTACATCTACTATACCTATGCCGCGCAGCTCGATAAAATGTCTTGTAATATCCGGCGCCGTTCCGATTAACGTCTCGTCGCTCACCTTGCTGATTTCCACCGCGTCATCGGAAACAAGTCTGTGTCCCCGCTTAATCAGCTCAAGCGCCGCCTCCGATTTACCAATGCCGCTCTCTCCCATAATCAGTACGCCTTCGCCGTAAACATCCACCAGTACGCCATGTATGGTAATGGTCGGCGCAAGCTGAACTTTCAGCCAGCGGATTGCCTCCGCCATAAATGAAGACGTGGTAGAATGGTACTGCAATACCGGAACGCTGTATTTTAATGCAATCTCCAATAACATTTGCTCCGGTTCCAGCCCCCTGCAGAACAACAGACATGGAATATTGCTTGATAAAAGCTGGGTATAACGAAGCCTTCTCGTTTCCTCGTCTAACGTAGACAAATACGCGTACTCCACATTACCGATTAGCTGCATACGGTCGTTGTCAAAATGTTCATAAAATCCTGACAACTGCAGAGCCGGCCTGTTAATTTCAGGAATATGCAGAAAAATATTATCGGTCGCTATCTGCGGCGTCTTATTTTTTAAACCCATTTTTTCAATCACTTTTGTTAACGCAACTCTATCCATCTCTATTCCTCCCGTTCACATTCATTTTTATACGTCCATTGTAGTTTCATTTATCATACCATATAAAACCGCCTGTTTGCAACCGGACTTATGAATGAAAATATTCGTAAACTTTCTGCGCTACCTGCTCCGTTATATTCGGAACTTTCATCAGTTCCTCCACATCCGCTTTCTTAATGGCTTCAATATCCATAAAATATTTCATCAGCGCTTTTCTTCTTACCGGTCCCACGCCTTCTATCTCATCGAGCACAGACTTCACCTGAGACTGGGTCCGCAGGCTCCTGTGGTACTCAATTGCAAAACGATGCGCCTCATCCTGAACTCTCGTTATTAGTTTAAATCCCTCTCCTCTGGTGTCAATCGGAAGTTCTACATTATTAAAGTACAGTCCTCTCGTTCTGTGATTGTCATCTTTCACCATACCGCAAACCGGAATATGAATTTTTAAATTATCCAGAACCTTTAACGCCACATTGACCTGACCACGACCTCCATCCATCATAATTAAATCCGGAAAAACACTGAAACTCGTATATTCCCCCGACATGCGCTCGTTCTGTCCGTGGGTAAATCTCCTAGTCAGAACTTCTTCCATACTGGCGTAATCATTGGGTCCCTTTACATACTTAATCTTAAATCGGCGGTAATCGTGGCGCTTTGGTTTCCCGTTTTCAAAAACAACCATTGAACCAACCGACTCCATGCCGCTGATGTTGGAAATATCAAACGCCTCAACACGCTTCAGTTCCGAAAGATTTAACAGTCCGGCAATCTCTGCCATCGCTCCGATTGTACGCTCCTGTTCGCGGCGGATACGTTCCAAATCCTGCGTTAACACCATCTTTGCGTTCTTTTCCGCCAGTTCCACCATTTTTTCTTTCTGACCGCGCTTTGGCACTTCAATATGCACCCTCTGCCCCCTGCGCTCCGTCAGCCAGTTTTCAATCACCGCAGCTTCTTCCAGTTCGTCCTGCACCATAATATGTGCAGGAATAAACGGTGTTCCGCCGTAATACTCTTTAATAAATCCCGTGACAATCTGCGTTCTCTCTTCCGCGATTGCCATATTCATATGAAAATGCTCTCTGCCCATCAGCTTTCCGTCACGGATAAAAAATACCTGTATCACGGCGTCTTCGCCCTCGATGGCGCAAGCGATAATATCTTTGTTCTCCATATCGGAGTTCGTAATCTTTTGTTTCTGGGCAATCTGCTTCACGCTGCCGAGTAAATCGCGATACTCCGCCGCCGCCTCAAATTCCATACTGCCTGCCGCCTGATTCATTTTCTCCGTCAGCATGGAAATCACACCCTGATAACTTCCGTTCAAAAATTCCAGCGCTTTCTTAACCGACTCGTTATACTCATCCTTGGAAATATAACCCTGACACGGCGCCGCGCACTGTTTAATATGATAATTCAGACACGCCCTTCCGATTCCAATATCCTTAGGAAGCGCTTTATTACACGTTCTGATTCTGTAAATTTTTCGTAAAAGCTCAATTGTATCCTTAACTGCTCCTGCGCTCGTATACGGTCCGAAATACTTCGCCTTGTCGCGCTTCATCTGCCTTGCCAGAATAATCCTCGGATAATCTTCACTGACCGTTACCTTAATGTACGGATATGATTTATCGTCTTTGAGCATCGTATTGTATTTCGGGCGGTGTTCCTTTATTAAATTGCACTCTAAAACAAGCGCCTCCAGCTCCGAATCTGTGATAATATACTCAAAATGGTCGATATGTTCCACCATCTTAATAATCTTTGGCGATTTATTCCGGCTGCTTTGAAAATACTGCCTTACACGATTTTTAAGACTGATTGCCTTACCTACATAGATAATTTCATCAGCCTTATCGTGCATAATATATACTCCCGGCTTTGCCGGGAGTTTTTTTAGTTCTTCTTCTATATTAAATGTCAGACTCATTTTTTTCTTCGGTTTCCTTTGCCAATTCTTCGGCTGCCGGCTCAATCCCCTTTACTTCATTGAAAATCTCCATGAACTGCTTACCGGTTATCGTTTCTTTCTCAAAGAGATATGCCGCTATTCTGTCCAGTACATCCCGGTTCTCGGAAAGAAGCTTCTTTGCCTCCTCATAGCATTTCTTGAGAAGATTTTTCACTTCTTCGTCAACCTGTGCCTGCGTCATCTCAGAACAATTCATTCTCGCATTGGCGTCCAGATATCTGTCTTCCACTGTAGCAAGCGCCATTAAACCGAAATGCTCCGACATACCGTACCTGGTAATCATAGACTTGGCAATGTTCGTCGCTTTCTCAATATCGTTTGACGCGCCTGTCGTCACCGTGTCAAACACAAGTTCTTCCGCCGCACGTCCGCCAAACAACGTAACAAGTTCCGTCATCATCTCTTCCTGCGTCATCAGATATTTCTCTTCTTCCGGCACCTGCATTACATAACCGAGAGACCCCATCGTTCTTGGGACAATAGTAATCTTTTGAACCGGTTCCGCGTTCTTTCGCAGGCAGGTAATCAGTGCATGACCCACTTCATGGTAAGCCACCGTTCTCTTCTCTTTCTCACTGAGAATCCTGTCTTTCTTCTCCTTACCGGCAATCACCACCTCCACAGACTCAAACAAATCCTTCTGCGAAACGACTTTACGTCCTTCCTTGACCGCATTAATAGCCGCCTCGTTAATCATATTGGCAAGGTCTGAACCAACCGCGCCGGAAGTCGCGAGCGCAATCGCGTCCAAATCCACGGTATCATCCATTAAAACGTCCTTGGAATGTACCTTCAATGTCTCGACTCTTCCCTTCAAATCCGGCTTATCCACAATAATTCTTCTATCGAGACGTCCCGGTCTTAACAACGCCTTGTCCAGAACGTCCGGGCGGTTCGTCGCCGCCAGGATAAAAATACCCTTCGAGGTATCAAAACCGTCCATCTCCGCCAAGAGCTGGTTCAACGTCTGCTCCCGCTCGTCATTTCCTCCGCCGTAACGCGAATCCCTCGACTTACCGATGGCATCAATCTCGTCAATAAATATAATACACGGCGCGTTCGTCTGCGCCTGTTTAAACAAATCACGGACTCTTGACGCGCCCACGCCGACAAACATCTCTACAAAATCCGAACCTGACAAAGAAAAGAACGGAACTTTCGCTTCCCCTGCAACCGCTTTGGCAAGAAGCGTCTTACCCGTTCCCGGAGGCCCTACCAGCAATGCTCCCTTTGGCAGTCTGGCGCCAATCTTTGAATACTTGTCCGGATTATGAAGAAAGTCGACGATTTCCGTCAGCGATTCCTTCGCTTCATCCTGCCCCGCCACATCCTTAAACGTAACGCCCGTCTCTTTTTCCATATACATCTTGGCATTGCTCTTGCCTACGCTGCCCATCATTCCGCCGCCTTTGGAAATTCTGCGGAATACAAAAGAAAACATAATATATATAAAAATAAACGGTAAAATATACATCAAAATAAAATCCAGTATCGAAGAATTCGTATCGGGAATGTATGGTTCCACTTCGATACCTTTCTCAATAAGACGCTCGGTAATCTTGGTCGTCTCCTCGGCATAACCCGTATAATAATTAAACTCCAGTCCTTCATACGGCTGTTCCTTCGGGTGGATTACTATCTTATCCGATTCATATTTGACGGACAAAACCTTGCCCTCTTCAATCATGGTAAGAAATTCCGAATATTTAATCTTCTTACTGGTAGAACCGTACATCACACTATTGAGACAACTCATACCCAATATCGTCACAATGAACGCAATCATAATGACAATCAGGGTTTGTCCTCCCTTCGGTCCCTTACCGCCCGGCATATTGCCCTTGTTATTGTTGTTATTGTTTCTATCATCCATTGAATCGTTCTGCCTTTCCAAATATTTCTATACCATTATACTTTGTTTCACTATAATAAATCAATATATAGAGTGTGAATTTTTAAACACATTTATTAAATATTTCTTAAAACAAATTATTCCAATATTATTTGAAAAAAAAGTCAAACTGGGGTATAATATACTAATTGTTATTATTAAAGAATAATTTTTAAAACACACCATAAGGAGGAAAATTATGTCCGTAAAGTATGTCTTCGTTACAGGCGGCGTTGTATCCGGATTAGGAAAAGGAATTACTGCCGCTTCACTCGGACGCTTATTAAAGTCACGCGGTTTTTCTGTAACCATGCAGAAATTTGACCCATACATCAACATTGACCCGGGTACCATGAACCCGATTCAGCACGGCGAAGTGTTCGTCACGGACGACGGCGCCGAAACAGACCTTGACCTGGGTCACTATGAACGTTTTATTGACGAAAGTCTTACAAAAAATTCCAACGTAACCAGCGGTAAAGTCTACTGGTCGGTTCTGAACAAGGAACGGCGCGGCGACTTTGGCGGAGGTACGGTTCAGGTCATTCCACATATTACAAACGAAATCAAGAGCCGTTTCTACAGGGATTTTTCTTCGGATGAGACCAAGATTGCCATTATTGAAGTCGGCGGCACTGTGGGTGATATCGAGAGCCAGCCGTTCCTTGAGTCCATCCGCCAGTTTCAGCATGAAGTAGGACGTGAAAACGCCATTCTCATTCATGTCACACTGATACCTTATCTGAAGTCATCAGGCGAGATGAAAACAAAACCGACGCAGGCAAGCGTTAAAGAATTGCAGGGAATGGGCATCCAGCCGGATATCATTGTATGCCGTTCCGAGCATCCTCTTGACGCGCCGATTAAAGAGAAACTTGCTCTGTTCTGCAACGTACCAAAGAGCCATGTTTTACAGAACCTTGACGTCGATATTTTATATGAAGCCCCTCTTGCAATGGAAGAAGAACATCTCGCGCAGGTTGCCTGTGAATGTTTAAAACTTCCGTGTCCTGAAGCTGAACTAAAAGAATGGCGCGATATGTGCATTGCGTGGAAGAACCCGACAAGGTCCGTTTCCGTGGCGCTGGTCGGTAAATATATCCAGCTTCACGACGCGTACATCAGCGTAGTTGAAGCTCTAAAGCACGGCGGCGTCGCCAGCTTTGCATGCGTTAATATTAAGTGGATTGATTCAGAGCATATCAACGACGAAAATGCTGCCGATTACTTAAAAGACGTTGACGGCATCCTTGTTCCGGGCGGTTTCGGAAACCGCGGTATTGAGGGCAAGATTTCCGCTATCAAATACGCAAGAGAGAACAACGTTCCGTTCCTCGGATTATGCCTTGGCATGCAGTTATCCATTGTGGAATTTGCAAGAAATGTCATTGGCTACAGTGACGCGCACAGTGTAGAACTGGCGCCGTCAACCACCCATCCTGTCATTCACCTGATGCCGGACCAGGAAGGCATCGACGATATCGGCGGAACATTAAGACTCGGTTCTTATCCTTGCGTGCTGGACAAGTCTGCCAAAGCATTTGAATTATACGGCGAGGAAACTATTCACGAGCGGCACAGACACCGCTATGAAGTCAACAACGATTACAGAAACGCCCTCTCTGAAAACGGCATGAAGCTTTCCGGTATCTCTCCGGATGGAAGAATTGTGGAAATGATTGAAATCCCTTCTCATCCGTGGTTCGTCGCAACGCAGGCGCATCCTGAATTTAAATCGCGCCCAAACAGACCGCATCCGCTATTTAAGGGATTCATTAAAGCCGCGTTAGAGCATATGGAAAATCGATAAACTTACCGGCCGCCTCTATTATATCTGTGGATTTCTGCCGATATAGTATTATAAGCATAGAATTGCTTTTGCAGCAATTTATTTCAAGAAGAACAAGGAGGTTTTTCAATGAGTGTAAACATATCATCAGGCCGCATTTTGCAGGGTCTGTATTCCAATAATAACGGCACGAATTCCTACTACACGGCCATTAAAACGGAGAAAAAGACAAAAGTCAATGAAGAAGTAGAAAGCTCCCTTGCAAAGAATGCCGATTTTAGAAAGGCTTTGCGCGGACTACGAAACTGCGATTATGATTGTGGTCTGAAATCCGACGTATTAAAATACGCCAAAAAGCTGATTGATACCTACAACGATTTCGCGGAAAATAAAGGCAATGGTACCAAGCGTTACGAACGCAAATTAAAAGAAATCACTTCTGTGCTGGAAGACTATTCTTCCGAGCTGTCCAAGGCAGGTGTTGTCATGGAAGAAGGAAAATTAAAATTAGACGCGGAGAAGTTTGACGCGGCAAGTATTGAAGATTTAAAATCCGTTTTTTCACCGGACAGCGAATTTACCGACAAAATAACGCGTAAATTAAATGTGCTCAACAACCTGGTGAAGGGCGAACTTACTCATACAGTAAAAGAAGAATCCTATATCTTCAACAACGTAAACAGCAATAACATTGCCATTGCCGACAGAGCCAATAAACTTGCCATCCAGACAAACAAACTGTTAAACACCCCTCTTGCGCCGGATAACAGTAATGAGCAGGAAATTCTCGATATGCTGACAGAGTATATCGACAGCGTAAACAGTCTCTACAGCGAACTAACCGACAAGGCGGAATACAGCCAGAAAGCGCTTGACAATCTGAACTCTATTATTGAATTAAACAACAAATTTTCAGAAGAAATTGATAAAGACCCGTTTCCATATGGTGATTTATTCAATAAAGAAGAGCCTTCCTCTTACGCCAGTCAGATACTTCCGCTATATCAGAGCCTGTTTGGCGAACTGGTTAACGTCTCGGCAAAAGGCGTTACCATTAGCAGCTTTGTAGATTATCAGGTGTAAGCAAACTTTAAAATACAGCGGACCGTCACAGATTTTCCTGTGACAGGTCCGCTTTTTTATTGTTTTAAATTACTTTCTCGATATCGTCCCTATGGCTCATTACCATCAGATGTTCTCCCTCGGAAAACGTATAGCCGGGCGCCGGCATCAGTTCCGTCTTATCCTCGCTTTTAATGCCCAGAATATTAATATTATACTTTTTACGGAAATTTACGTCCACAATCGTTTTACCAACCCACGCCTTCTTTACGGGAATTTCATAAATTGCGTAACCTTCCGTAAGTTCGATATAATCAAAAATATTATCCACGCTGCACCTGCTCGCCAGTTTATCGGCAATATCGCGGTCCGGATAAACAACCTCATCCGCGCCGTTTCTTAAAAGAAATTTTGCATGAATGTCACGGTCTGCTTTACTGATAACATATTTTGCTCCCAGTTCCTTGACAAGACTGGTAATTTCAAGGCTGTTCTGGAAATTCTCACTGATACAGACAAACACAATATCAAAATTATCAACGCCAAGACTTTTCAAAACCTCTACGTTCGTACAATCGCCGATTTTTGCACTGGTGACGATAGGAACCAAATCCTCCAGCGCCCTCTCCTCCTGGTCGATAATCATAACCTCGTTACCAAGCTCCACCATATTTTCGCACAGACGATGAGCAAACTTACCCATTCCTATAATCAAAACTGTTTTCATAACACTCTCCTAACCCACCGTAATCTTCTCTACCGGAAGTTTCACAGGCGCATTTTTTCTTTTTTCTATAAACGACATGGCAAATGTCATACTTCCCACACGACCGCAATACATCAGCAAAATCAAAATCACACGCGATACCATATTCAAACTTCTTGTAATACCTGTCGTCATGCCTACCGTTCCGATTGCTGAAATCACTTCAAACAAAATATCCAGAAAATCCAGCCGCTGTACTGCGCAAATCATTAAGCCGGCTCCCATGGCAAGAAACAGATTGATATAAAAAACAAGACTGGCGCGCTTAATCACTTCATCATCCAGCCGCCTTCCAAAAATGTTGCACCCTGTGTCATTTCGCATATTCGACCATAAGTACAAGAACACAACAACAACCGTGGTTGTCTTGATACCGCCGGCAGTCGAGCCCGGACTGCCTCCCATAAACATTAAAAATATCGTCAAAAGCTTGCTGCTGTCCGTTAAAAGCCCCGTATCAACAGAATTAAAACCTGCCGTCCTCGCCGTTACAGACGAAAACATCGAAGACCAGATACGCTGCCAAACCGTCATGCCTGCCATCGTATTATTCCACTCAAAAATCATAAAAAGAACACTACTGACAATCAACACCGCAAATGTCATTACAAGAACAATTTTGGTATGGAGCCGGTATTTCTTAAAATTCAGTTTTTTATCCCTGATATCCTGCCACACCAGAAATCCTAAACTTCCTATGGTAATCAGTCCCATGATGACAATGTTGACAAGCCAGTCGTCATAAAACATCACAAGCGAAGAATATTGTCCGTACCGTCCCATCAAATCAAAACCGCCATTGCAAAATGCCGATATCGCATGAAATACACTATAAAATACGCCCTCCTTTATCCCAAGCATAGGGATAAAGCGGATAGACAGCAAAACAGCGCCAATTCCCTCAAACAAAACTGTGCCTGCAATAATCATCTTGACAATCCTGACCATGCCGCTAATCTGCAGCGCACTGACGCTCTCCTGCATCAGCCCCCGTTCTCTGAGACCGATACGTTTTCTGAAGAAAAGAAGAAGAAAAATGCCGATAGACATAAATCCCAGTCCGCCTATCTGTATCAGACACAGAATAACAGCCTGTCCGAATCGTGACCAATATGTAAATGTATCTACCACAACAAGCCCCGTCACACAGGTTGCGCTTGTCGCGGTAAAAATCGCGGTCATCCAGTCCGCCGCCTCACCGCTTTTTGTCGCAAACGGAAGCTTTAACAGTAGTACGCCTGTCAAAATGATAATGATAAAACCCAGAGAAATAATCTGGATTCGGGACATCTTGTTTTTACCTTTCATAACCCTTCCATACTCCCTACACCGTTTTTTTACTGTCAAAATAAATAAAGCCGTCAATGGAATCCAGAATATCCTTAAACGTGTCGCGCGGCGCAGCCTCAATATATTTCTTTAAAATATCTTTCTCCCGCTCGCCCTTATATCTGCCGTAAAAAATATCATACAGATTATGTCCTCTCACATAAACGCGGATTAACTCCATATGCTCCATCAGGTCCTCCCGGCTCTTTATGGAAATCTTTTCACGGTCAAGCATTTTCTTGACGCTTGAGAGTTTATACAGATATTCTTTGTATTTCGCGTACAAAATATCGTAAAACGCGTCCACCGATTTCACAACTCCTATTTGTGCCATAATCTCAGGGAACAGAAAGTAATTCTCAAATGAATAATATTTTAAAATCAAGACATTCTTTTCCTGCACTCTCGGGATTCCCTGGTCATGCCTGCGGCTTTCCTTATAATAGCTGCAGAGCTGCCTTTTCAAATATGCCGGGTCCTTACCGTCGCCGTCCCGAATCATCAGAAACTGGTCTTTCAGATACATACTGTTAATATATTTTAAATTCGCATACGTCCTGATATTCGTACAACTGTTGGTGGAAATAATCGAAACACGCTGCAACTGTCCGTTTTCATCATATGTTTCACCGTAATATTTCTCCAGCAGCAGCGGAAGTCTCGCCTTGTCCTGTTTTCCTTCCACAATAAATACAAAGCTGACATTCATCAAATCATTGGCGGAATATCCCAAATCATCCAGCACTTCGTTAATATCTACATCCTCATGCGCAGTGGTATATCCGTCCTCGTCCAAAACCACCTGCTTAATCTGCCGTGAATTAAAATTAAATACAAGATTCGGCGAATGCGTCGTAAAAATAACCTGATTTTTCTTGGACAGCCTGTATAAAATCTCACTTGCCGCTTTTTGAAGCTGCGGATGCAGATACATTTCAGGATACTCAATCAGAATAATGCTTGGAGTACCTGTTACCGTCTCTATATATGTTTCCAGAAGCGACAGGATATAAATACTCTTCATACCCGTACTCATCTCCGCCACGCTGCTCTTTACGCCCCGCTCGTTATTCTTAACGTAAATATCGGGATTATAGGCATCCTTAGTGGCAATATCCATCGCAAACTCAATATTTTCAAGCTGATAACCGTTCTTATGGAAATAATAATTGAGCCTGTTCATGAAATGTTCAAATCCCAGATTCATCAGCTTATACTCTAAGAGCTTTGCCGCCTCCAGCACGTTAAGCTGTTCCGGTTTCTTCTTATTAATCACACCCATGCACTGAAAACAGTGGATACATTCCCGGCTCTGCCCAAACATGCAGTTCCCCGATTTCATCCGCTTTAGCTGCTGGTTATTTGTAAAAATCTCATTCTGGATATCCCAGACGTCACGCTTCGTGGAAATATAATGAATCTTCGGGAAAATATTGACAATATACGGATTGTTCTTCTTAACCCCGTCGTCATACCGTATTTTCCCGTCCTGATTCGCAATAAACGTAAACTTCAGCACACCGTTCTGATAAGACGGAAACTTTTCCGTAAAATCCATATACCATAAATCAAAACGCTGATACCGGTTCAACAAGCCGTTTTCATTTAACAATTTTAAATCCGCCTCATTGATTGCCAGTTCCACTTCCACCGTGATATTGCCACCCGACGGATTATAGTCCGACTCCTGAATGGTATAGAGTCCCGCCACCGCGCGCAGAGCGTCCAGAACGACTGTCTTTCCCACGCTGTTTTTGCCCACAAGAATCAGGGCGCTTTCCACGTCATTTAAGGTAAAACTCCGTATGGATTTAAAATTACTGATTCTGAGTGTCTTTATTCTCATTTCGTATCCTCTTCACTTAGACGCCGCTATCAAAACTGTAAATATTTTAACATTTTATCCGCAGATATTCAATGCTATTCAACTGTTTTTCGTCATTTTATTAAGCCGCAGGTACTTTTCATTCTCCTGATGTTTTGATAAAATGAAACATAGAAATCAGGCTGTTTGGGAGGCATTACATGAAAAATCATACGATTATATCAACAAAGGCAAATACATTATTCGCACTGCAGAGCCTTCTTACCCACTCCATGATAGAGGAGATGTTCATTCTGTATATCGGAGATTTTTACAAGGACAGGCACGCCGTCTGCCGTCAGATTATGGAACAGTTTAAGGGAAAGCGCATTGTCGTAAGAAGCTCTTACTCCAACGAAGATTCTTTCACGCACTCCAACGCCGGACATTACAAAAGCATTCTGGACGTGGACTCCTCAGACGACAGCCAGATTATCGCTTCCATTGAAGAAGTCATTCATTCTTATGAAGAAACGGATAAACTTGATTATGAACAGGTATTAATCCAGCGGCAGGCGGAGGACGTCGTCATCAGCGGCGTTGTTTTCTCCCGCGACATTCACGGAAACCGTCCGTATTACCTGATAAATTATGACGACAACGGCTCGACGGACTCCGTTACAAGCGGTCAGGGCGGAACGTCGCTCTGGATTGCCAGAGATAGTGACGTCAGCCGGCTTCCTCTTCCATGGAGCAATCTGATTATTTCTGTCAAAGAAGCGGAGTCCATTCTCGACGGTTTGACGCTCGATATTGAATTTGCCGTCAACAGCCGAAACGAAGTCACATTGTTTCAGCTCCGCCCTCTTGTCGCAAGCATCCGTCAGGAGCGCAGCATGGAGGACAGTGCCTATTTTTCGTTAAAAAAGAAACTGCTCTTGCAGTACCTTTCTTATGAAAATGTGATTACGCACAGTCCGATGATGTTTTCCGATATGGCATTTTGGAATCCATCAGAAATTATCGGCACCAATCCGCACCCGCTTGATTACTCCCTTTATCTGAAAATACTGACAAGCCATGCATGGAATGAAGGACTGCGCGAACTGAATTATAAAACGGTCAATGAAAATTTAATGTACCGGCTGGGAAACAAGCCGTATATCAGTCTCGATTACTCGTTTTATTCGCTAATCCCCGCCGATTTCCCGGAAGATCTTACCGAACGTCTTGTCATGTTTTACAAAGACCAGATTGTCAAAAATCCCACGTCGCATGACAAGATTGAATTTGAAATTGTCTACAGCAGCTTTGACTTCTCCACAGACAAGAATACGGAGCTTTTATTTGATTACGGGTGGACCAACGAGGAGCGCAATGTTTTAATCAACGCTCTGCGCCGGCTCACAATTTCCGTTATCAGCAACCAACGGACATTTATCCATAACGATTACGTAAGCCTGCATAAGCTGGAGCTAATCCGCCAGCGCAGCGAGGAATTTTATAAAAAAGAACACCCGTCTTCAAAGGATTTGATTGACGAAATCGCCCGTCTTCTTGAGGGAATCTGCTACTACGGCACACCGCAGTTTGCCAGACAGGCGCGGATTGCCTTTATGTCCCGCGCGTTCTGCCGCACGCTTGTAGAGAGCGGCTGGTTTTGTGAAGACGAGATGAACGCGTTTATGAGCGGCGTTACTACTGTATCTTCTGAATTTGACAAAGATTTTAAAGACTTTACCGGCGGTAAACTGTCCAAAAAACAGTTTGATAAAAAATACGGACATTTAAGAAGCGGAACGTATGATATTTTAAGCGAACGCTACGCCGACATTAACTTCCGTTCCATGACGCCGAAAGCACCCCAAAAAGAGACGCGCCACATCAGCAGCAATCTGAATTATCAACGTCTTCAGGAAGCGTTAAATACAGCGTGCCTTCCTTTTGACGCGCAATACTTCTGTCAGTATTTGAAAATGGCGATTGAGCAGCGCGAATATTTTAAATTTGAATTTACCCGTTCCCTAAGCCTTGTTCTGGAACTGATAAAAAAACTGGGGCAGTCGCTTGATATTAAAAAACAGGATTTATGCTGGCTGACCGTCGATGATATTCTTGCGGCAAGAATTGCCGGCAATCTTGACGACATCACCGGCACATGGAATGAAAAAATTGAATCCCGCAGAGAACTGCACAAGCAACAAATGTCTCTGATTCTTCCCGATATGATTACCTCTCCTGTCAGTCTCGACATGATTTACGTGTATGAGGCAAGACCAAACTTTATCACGTCAAAGATTGTGGAAGGCGAAATCGTTAATCTGGAAGAAGAACCGCTCGCTGATATCAGCGGCAAAATTGTTGCCGTCACAAAAGCGGACCCTGGCTTTGAATGGATTTTTGCAAAAGGCATCAAGGGATTTATCACAAAATACGGCGGCGCAGCTTCCCACATGGCAATCCGCTGTGCTGAATTTGAAATTCCTGCCGCTATCGGCTGCGGTGAAAAGATTTATTCCGAGGTTTCCAGAATGTCGTACATTGAACTGGACTGCAGCAACGGCAGGATTTCGGAAGGTCTCCCATTTTCCAATCTCCACGCGCTGATTACACAGCGGGAGGGAATGAACCAGTACGGCGATTTTACGGATATACTGGAATCCGCATATATCCGTTTTTATGAATTAATGGGATTTATTCCAAAACCCGTATCCAACCACACAAAGAATTTTGAAAAACTGTTTGACGAACCGATAGATTTGTTAATTGTCGTGGGCGGCGGCGCGTTAAACCCCGCGCTCTATGACCATCCGCACAACGAGGAATTGCAGCCGCACCGTGACGCGACAGAAGAAAAACTTATCCGCTACTGTATCAGCCACGGTATCCCGATTATCGCCACCTGCCGCGGCATGCAGTATATAAATGTTCTTCTGGGCGGCAAACTGCACTACCACCCTGATTTGAAAGTTCCCCACCCGAGAGGAACGGATCATGAAGTCTTTATGGTGGAGGAAAACAGAAATATCGTCGTGAACAATTTTCATCAGGACTGCGTTTTTTTTGAGGATTTAGCGCCCTGCCTGACGCCGGTTGCCATCGACGTAGAAAACAACGTAGTGGAAGCCTACAAATCCGAAGAACTGAAAATTCTCGGTCTGCAATGGCATCCGGAACGTCCTTTTGAAACGTCGCTCGCATATGAAGAGACCCGCAAAATTATGATGAATTTTATGAACA
>CAJTZH010000043.1 GCA_910584325.1 uncultured Lachnospiraceae bacterium
AAATCGGAATTATCGCGGAGGGTGACGAAGAAAAATTCTGGCCGCTTCTGGAAGAGAGGCTTGCACTGTGCTACGAGGCTCTAATGTGCCGGCATCACGCACTGGAAGGAACCGTTTCCGATGTGAGCCCGATTCACTGGCAGTACGGTGCAATCGCAAGGCTCAAAAAAGGCGAAACAATTGACACACTGCTGCATGACGGCTATTCCACGCTTTCACTCGGCTATATCGGTTTATACGAAGTAACAAAATTAATGACAGGCGTCAGCCATACCGAAGCAAAAGGTACGGAATTTGCCTTGAAGGTGATGAACCGCCTGCGCGCCGCAACGGATACGTGGAAGAAAACGACAGGACTTGGTTTCGGTCTTTACGGCACGCCTGCCGAGAGTCTCTGCTACCGTTTTGCCGAGATTGACAAGAAAAAATACGGCGTCATTGAAGATGTGACGGACAAAGGGTACTACACCAACTCCTACCATGTCGATGTCCGTGAAAAAATTGACGCGTTCAGCAAATTTACATTTGAAAGCCAGTTCCAGACCATTTCCAACGGCGGAGCCATCTCCTACGTTGAAATACCGAATATGCGCCACAATCTCGAAGCATTAAAAGAACTTGTTAAATTTATATACGACAATATCCAGTATGCTGAATTTAACACAAAATCCGACTACTGCCATGTATGCGGATACGACGGAGAAATCATTATTAACGATAAGCTGGAGTGGGAATGTCCTCAGTGCCATAACAAAGACCATTCCAAAATGAATGTAACAAGAAGAACCTGCGGTTACCTTGGTGAAAATTTCTGGAATGTCGGAAAAACCAAAGAAATTAACTCAAGAGTCCTTCACATCTAATTTAAGGAGATTTTCCATAATGAATTATGCCGACATCAAACAATATGACATTTCCAACGGACCGGGTATCCGTATTTCCGTTTTTGTCAGCGGCTGCAACCACCACTGCAAGGGGTGTTTTAACGAGGAGACCTGGGATTTTAATTTCGGTAAGCCGTTTACCGAAGAGACTATCGACACGATTATTGAATATATGAAACCGAATTTCATCAAAGGTCTGACCATACTGGGCGGCGAACCGTTTGAACCGGTCAATCAAAAAGGACTGCTTCCGCTTCTGCGCCGCGTCCGCGAAGTCTATCCCCATAAAGATATCTGGTGTTTTACCGGATTTGATTTTATGCGTGATATCTACGGGACAATGATGAAAAATCTGGAAGAAACAAAAGAAATGGTTTCGTATATTGATATCATTGTTGACGGTAAATTTATGGAAGATTTAAAAGATTTATCGCTGCGTTTTAAAGGCTCCTCCAATCAGAAAACCATTCTGGTTCAGGAAACTTTGGAAAAAGGCGAACCCGTTTTATGGGACGACCGACAGGAGCAATATTAGATGGCAGAATACAACAAAATTCACGGGAGTTTTCATTATGACAACAAATGTAAATATTAAAAAAGTAAATGATAAAGCTATTATTCCGACCTATGGAACAGAATTTTCGGCAGGCGCAGACCTCTATGCCTGCATGGACGAGGCAGTCAGCCTGGCTCCCGGTGAAACGACACTGATAAAAACCGGTCTTTCCATGGAAATCCCCGCCGGATACGCAGGACTGATTTATGCGAGAAGCGGTCTGGCTACAAAAAAAGGGCTTGCCCCTGCCAACAAAGTCGGCGTCATTGATGCCGACTACCGTGGAGAAATCATGGTAGCTCTTCACAACCATTCCGATACCACGGCCACTATTGAATCGGGCGAACGGATTGCCCAGATGGTTATCACACCTTTCCTGACTGCTAATTTCGTTATTGTGGACGAATTGGAGGAAACCCTTCGCGGTTCCGGAGGATTTGGCTCCACCGGAACAAAATAAATATGCTGTTTTGTTAAATTACCCCTATATAAAAACAGCGTGCAGATTTTAAGTCTGTACGCTGTTTTTTCATCCTATAAAATCGGATGCAAAATTTATGCTTAATTTTCTCCAAGCAGCTTCTTTAAACGAAGAATTTCCTGTTCCTGTTCTTCATTTCTTTTTCCCTGCAAAGCCAGTTCTTTATCTTTTTCCTGTAAAAGATGCTTCTGTTCTGTAAGTTCTCCCTGTTGTTCACTTATCTTCTCACTCTGTTCACTTATCTTCTCACTCTGTTCGCTTATCCTCTCCTTCTGCTCATTTAATATTTCTTTCTGTTCTTCCATCTGCTTCATCTGCTCATCAATCATATACTGCATCGTATTACGGTCCAATTCCCGTAATGCATCTGAAAACATCATAAGCGCCTCCCTTGGATTTTCCCGATAAGATGCAATCTCCTGATAAATCTCCGTAAGCCACGGATAATCCACCAATAATTGTTCTGCATCCTCAAGGCTCTCAGTGGTCAAAAATGACAGCCAACCTGTTACCATATTCTTTTCTTTATGATAAGGAATTTGATGAAATACGTCAAGCGCTATCAGACAATATTCCTGCAACAGTTCCAGCTCAAGTCCGGTATCAAATTTTACCTTGCCGCGATGAATGAACTTCCCCGGTATTTTATGAAAAATCCCTTCTGTCTTTTCATAAATAACAATGGTATAGACTTTCCGCAAATCTTCATATAGAAAATCCTTTCCCTTCTCTCCCCGCAGCCTGCTGTACTGCCGCAGTACAATGTCTGAAGAATAACACGAAATCCGCTCTCCCGGAAACAGGTACGGAATTTTCTGTACTTCAACATTAGCGATAGAGCCATCCTCCGCTTCGACAATAATGTCCATCACCATCATGCGCGCTCCGTCAATGTAATTATCCTCCAGCGGAAGAATCTTCTTCACCCGTACTTCCTCACCAATCAGACTGGAAAGAAGACTCGAAAGCCGTTCGGAGTGGATATCCGGATTAAAAATCCGCTTAAAAAAAGCGTCGTACATCATCGGGAGTGTTTTCTTTCCTATACAAAAGTCCATGAATTTCTGTTTCCACTCGTCACGCATTACCGAATATTCTCTGTATGAGTGATAGTCATTTTTCAGATACGCAAGCACCTCTTCATCCTTCGTAAATGTTTTTGCCAATAATTCAGTTTTCATAAGCAGTTCCCTCGCAAAATAATATTGTATTTCTTTAGATTTGGAATTAAGAAGTGAGACTTCACCAGAAACTTAGATTCCTTTAAAGATATAATAATTATAACACAGTAAAACAGACTATGCAAGAACAGAATGTTCCTTTCAAATAAAAAAATCCCATAAAACAAAGTATTACACTCTGTTTCACGGGATTTTGCGTGAGCAAAACGATAAGCCGGGTTATGTCGTGGATGGTCATCTATCTAGACCGTCCGTTACCGGACGGTTCAAGCGACCTACCCGCAGAACACGACGGGCAGCCGTATGGTTCTGCTTTTTGGCCTTGCTTCGGATGGGGTTTACATGGCTGTGCCTGTTACCAGACACACGGTAGTCTCTTACACTGCCTTTCCACCCTTACCGGCTTAGCCGGCGGTATATTTCTGTTGCACTAGCCTTGGAGTCGCCTCCACCGGACGTTATCCGGCATCCTGCCCTGTGAAGCCCGGACTTTCCTCTCCCTGCGATAATGCTTTCGCAGAACCGCAGGCAGCGACCATCTGTCTTACTCAGCCGTATTTCATAAAATACCTTATCTAATTTATCACAATACTCCGATAAATTCAAGCCGTATTTCAAACAACATCCTATGTTCTCCTATATTTATCAACAACGTATAATGCAAGCGCCATTCCTATGAATCCGCAAATAATATTCACAATAATTTCAGCAATCGTACAATGTCTTCCATCAATCCGCAATTTATGCATTTCATCAAATATTCCAAATATAACTATTCCTAAAAAAGAAAGACTGTTTTTTACCCTTGGCGGCAACTTCTTCCCCCATACGTGGATAAGTGCCGTAAAAAATACGCCAAAAGCAGTAAACGCAATAACTCTTCCAAAAAGCCTGATTCCGTTCATGACCAGCAATATCTGGTCGTAATCTGGTGTATCGTAAATGATATTAGCAATAGGAAGCGCGAGACGATATGTCATTCCAAATGCCTGCGAACCACTTTGTCCCGATAAAAACAGAATGAGTATTATACATATTATGAAACCAATTGCCGTAAGTTTCTTCATGAATACTGCACCTCACATCACTGTAGTAATGCTATTATAGTATATTCTAACAATCAGTTTCAAGACATAAATATGCTTAAACAGCAAAACAATCTGCGCTATCCGGTCTTTGATATGCTATATCTCCCACGTGAAATCCATGAACAATTCCAACGGGACATGCGGATTGTCGTGGATTTTCTGCCGAACAGGACAAACACAAGAGCAAAAAACTATACCTTTCCTGCCTTCCAAACTCTTAAAAAACTTTTTCCATAAAACAGCGCCGTTATTAAAATATACAAAATTAAATATATTCCCCCTGCAAATATTATACTATCTTCTAGAACTTCTACCACACAATAAAACACATTTATAAGCATAAGCATATATATACAATTTTTTTTCCAGCCTATGTGATACCTCTTTACTAAATACAGTTCAGATACAAGATACCAACAAATCAGAATCAAAATAGATAAAACTGAAAAAACTTCCGGTTTTGGAGCAATCCAAAAATATCCCGCACAATTTAATACCAATCCCAATGCCAGCATTCCCATAGATATGCAAACAAATATATTTATGTGGTTTAATATCTTATAGTATGTAAAAATAATCATATTTATGCAGCATGTGACAACAAATCCGGGTAAAATAATTCTCAAATAGTAAATCGACTCATTATATTCAGTTAAAAATGTTCTTACTATTAAATTTATTGGAAAATATCCCAGTAACAGAAATGATGAAATTCCTGTCACATATGCCATCAGTTTTTCAAATTTTTCTATTGCATTTTCTTTATCCAGCCTTTTAAGATTTGGGAACAGCACTATTGCCATAGCATTAATCGCAATTGTAATAAAGTTAATAACACTATACGCAAATGCATAAACTGAATAAATATTTATGTTAAACAACACTGACACCATTTGCGAATCCAGTACGAAAATAAGATGTGATAATTGGTAGGCTATTGTAAGCAGTATACCGTTTTTAAATATATTTATTATTCCATGAATGCAATCAGATAACTTTTCTCCTCTTCCAAACGTCAACGCGGAATATGTTACCATATACCAAATGCACAAAATCCCATCGATTGCTACGATAAACAGAATATATATTTTCCCACCCGAAATATGTATGTTAATTTTAAGAAGTATATATAACAAGCAAAGTGATATAACTTGAAATACAGCCTGAATAATATTTCTAATTGTTAATTCATGAAAACGCATAACAGCCTGTGATATAAACTTATAATATGTTGCAACATTAATAAAAAATGAGTCTATTCCCAATACTATTAAAAGGAATTTTGCCTCAGCGTTCAATACAGTAATTCCAAGAAACACTATACAAATACTGACAGTACATTGGAATGCTATAAAAAATTGAGAAAATGTCTTAAACTTTCCTCTGTTAACTTCTAAATATTGTTTCCCTGCAAACAGCAATAATATTCCATCAGGGAACCCAAAATGCAAAAAAGCAGCGTACGTCAAATATAATGTAAAAATCTTATAGTACCCATACTCCTCGACCCCCAAAAGTTTCGGAATTACAAGCCAAACGATTAACTTAGACAGCATCTGCAAAATATTACCCGCCATTACTATAATGATTTGCTTCCAAGTTTCTTTCAAACCTTTTTTGTTCATCATTTTGTTCCTTTAATTTTTCTAAACCTTCATCAACCTCTTTAGCATAAACCCCTAACAATATAAGTAACCAAAAAACAGTTTGACCATAGAACGATTCAACAATTGACATAATTAGTAATGAGAATATTGCCTTGCTTATTAAGCCGGCAAATTTCCCCCCGTTTTTTAATTGGACAGACAATAAAATAAAAAAGACAAAAAACAATATTAGTAAAATAATGCCGCCCTGATATACTATCTCAATATAAAAGGAATGTGAATTCGGCGCTCCCAACTTCATCCTTCTAGTAATTACACTTTCAACTCCATATCCGGTCCATTTCTTTAACCGAATATACCTCAATGTTATATCCCAAAGCACTGTTCTTCTGGTAAAGTTAAGATTTCTTTGAAGTACATTTTCAATTAAACCTTGAAAAAAATATTGCACTTTAAAAAAATATACCGCCCCAAACAATACCATCCCTGTAACAAAACTATAAAAAGGGCTTATAACAATCTTTCTATGATATGTTACAATGAACAGCACTCCTAAAAAAGCTAATCCAACAATCGATGTTGCAGACCACGTAATAAGTTGTGTTAAAATAGACACACAAATCAATAAAACTTTAAATACTTTTCCTTTTTCAACAAAAAACAATATAATAGATATTATCAAAGCAGGTAATACATATGTAATCATAGAATTAACATGCCCTAAAAAAAAGCTTTTCCGTTCTCCCCCCAAATTATATAACCCCTCCGGATATAATAAAATCGTCAAAAAATTTAAAAAAATAAATGTGGATAAAACAAACCAAATACATTTTAAACCCTTTATAGAATTTCTTGAAAACATATATTCCATCAATAAAACAATACAGACAAAGGATATCAACCTCAATAAACTATCTCTGATGGAAAGATGATTCAAATATGTACATAATAACAACCAAAACTGCATTATCATAAGCAATAATGACAATCTTTCCAGATGCATTTTTCGTTTTACAATCCATAGAAAAATAATTACTAATCCTGACATCACTCTACCTAAATTAAAAACAGTATCCAGAATCTTAACATTCTCTATATAATCTGTCTTTAAATGCGGAAGCAATAATACTATCCATAAAATTTTGTTATCTGATATACTCTTAGTAATTTTAATTTTCATGCTTTATGTTTCTCCAGACAATGTATAATGGAAGAATTAAATCTAATTTTATAAACAAGAGTTTTATTCCCGTCTTATTAAATCGAACATGGAACTGGTAAATTTCCTTAAAAGGATTTTCCTTTAAGAAATTTTTTAAATACATTTTTTTCTCCCTATAACTCATTACATTATCGTTGTGTAAAAGAAAAGATTTTATTAATCTGCTGGTTATTTCCTCCACCATCAGCGCGTTATAATTTTTCTGCAATTCCGGATGTATCTCAACTAACTTTTGTACTGCATATAATTTATCTGCAATATACTCTTTCATATTTTCATCATATTTATGGGTTACAGAAGCTTCATTCTGCGCATAAAAATACCATTGTTCATACGCTACAACTATATTCCCGCCTTGGTCTAATAATTTTATATTCCACACAGTATCTTCCCCCACAACGAGCTCTTCATCAAAAAATATAACGCCCATGGTTTTTTTCTTAACAAATCTGGCAATCGGACCTCTTGTTATATTTCCTCCATCTATATTCTGATACTGTTTAACTGACATATCTAACATATGACCTTTCATTGCTTCAATGTCATCTGACGAAAGTTTTTTGTAATCTACCTTCTTTTTTGATACAGAACACACATTACTTCTACTGAATACTCTCTTTACAGCTCCTACCACCAAGTCTGCATCTGTCTCTGATATTATCTGAAAAGCATGCCATATCATTGATTCCGATATATAATCATCAGAATCAACAAATGTAAAATACTCTCCTGTTGAATGTTTTATTCCGAAATTCCTTGCGGAGGATGCCCCCCTGTTTTCTAAATGAAACACTTTTATTCTTTTGTCATACTGACCTAATTCATCAATCGTTTCCGCTGTTTTGGAGACACTTCCGTCATCAATAAGCAAAATTTCAATATTCTGATATCTTTGCATTATGATACTCTGTACACATCTTTCAAGTAATATACGTTCTGTATTATAAATTGGAATAATAACACTAATTTTAACATTCATCTTCCACACCGCTTCCACAAATATTTATATAATGTATGACAGTCTCACTCATTGCTTTCTGCGCGACCTTTCCATAAATCCTCGGATCTATCAGCTCATTTTTTTCTTCTAAAACTTGTTTAATAGAGTTTGTATACTTTCTTCTTAACTCCGTAGCAAAATTAATCTTACTTATTCCTCCGACAACACATTGTTTTATATCGCTATCTGAAAGTCCGGAAGCCCCATGAAGAACAAGCGGAATGTCTACGCTTTCGTAAATATTCTTTAACCGTTGAAAATCCAATTGGGGGGAACCTTTATATATACCATGTTTTGTTCCGATTGCAACCGCTAAAAAATCGACCTGTGTTACTGCTACAAATTTTTTCACTCTTGAAACCGGCGTATACATAGATTCCACTTCTTCAGCTTTACCGCCTACATGTCCCAGTTCAGCCTCCACTGATACATTGTATCTTTTTGCAATTTCCATCACTTTCAACGTATCCTGAACGTTACTGCTAAAACCTTTTTCAGACGAATCAATCATTACACTTGAAAAACCAATTTCACACGCTTCCCTTATAAGATTCATATTTTGAGCATGATCCAAATGCAACGCAATCGGAATTGTAGAAGAGAACGCACACGCATTAACCATCGAGTAAAGCAGTCCAATTCCGATATATTCTATGCTTTTTTCTGAAACCTGAATAATTATCGGCGAATTACAATATTGGGCAGATTCAATACACGCCTTTAACATTTCCATATTCTCGACATTAAATGCACCGATTGCATACTTCTTACGTTTTGCTTCGTTTAATATCTGTTTTGTTGACACCAGATTCATCGATTGCAACTCTCTATTTCTTTCCATATATTTTCTAAAACACTAATATCCTTTGAATACGTCACTTTAAACAAATTATCTCCTCCTTCGTGAAAATGTGGTTTTATACCATATTGTTCAAACATAATTCTCGTATCGTCCGTTAAGTCTTGAAATTTAGGATTATTATATGCCTCCTTTATTGCTGAAAATTCAAACGCATTCGGAGATGTCATTGCAAGCCAGTCCTCTCTATTTAAATAAACTCCGTTTTTTCCTATGATTGTATTAACCAAAGGTTGAACATATGTACAGGATGGACAATTGCACTGCATTATTTCTTCGATTTGCCTGCCTGTTACTAACGGTCTGGCAGCTTCCAAAATTGCCACCCGTGTAATATTTTTATTTTGTGACAAAAAATTTATCCCTTTCCGTACCGAATTTGTCCGCGTTCTCCCTCCTTCAATATCAACTCCTACTACTATAATATTTTCCTTCGGAATAACCTCTTTCGCCGTATCATAAACATGTTCCCAAAGCATTTTCCCATGAAACTGTATAAATTGTTTCTTTCCTTGAAACCGTGTGCCGATTCCTGCTGCCAATATAATCGCACCATACATTTTATGTATCCTCCAAAACGTCTCTTATCATCTTCCAAAGCTGTGCACATGCCGTACCTTTCTCATAACTGTGAAAAAGCGCTAAATGCTCCCCCGCATTTTTCTTTGCCTCGTCTAAAGATAACTTTTTTATATCAGACAATAATTCTTCCATATTCGTACTAATCGGAAATTTCCACTCCGTTATATCTATGTAAAAATTTCTGTCGCTTCTATACTGCTCCAAATCTGGTACAAACAGAAAACACGGTCTGCCCAGCAACGCAAAATCCCACATTACAGAAGAATAATCTGTAATCAGAATGTCTGTCGCACAAATCAGTTCCATTATGTCAGGATATGTTGATACATCAATAATTGATTCTTTATCCACAATCATTTTCCCTGTCAGATAATTATGTTCCCGCATCAAAATTACAAACGTTTTCCCATAAACGACTTTCAATGTTCTAAGTATTTTCTCAAAAGATATCTGAGGTTCAAAAGAACGCTTCTCCTTTTCGCTGCCTCTAAATGTTGGAGCATACAATACAATTCCAAATTCCTCATTTAAATTTAATACATTTCTTATTTTTTTTTGTTTTTCCAAAACTTTTTCCTGATTAAACAATATATCGTTTCTTGGCATGCCTATCGGTGCATAAATTTTTTCCTTACCTAACAATAACGAATCAGCAACCTGTTTAAATTCTTCACAGGCTAAAACTATCAAATCTGTTACTTTCGCTTTGTGCCTGTCAAGCGATACTTTAAACTTAGACTTGTGCAATGTTTTATTATCAATTTTCTTATAAGCTCCACCCCCATGCCATGTATTAATACAAAACTGCTCCGTCCGGTATGGGATATATGGAAAAAATCCAAAATTATCTATAACTACCTTCGATGTTAAACAATAGTAAAAACCACGTATAGAATGCAGCTTTACTTTCTTTTTCACATCAAACTCGTTCGCCTGATTTTTGAACCCCCAAATCAGCTCCAGATTTTCTTTTTCACATAAAAATTCATAGATATATTTGGGATTACAGGAATATTGATTTCCTTTATAACTTGTAAAGAAGATCCTATTGTTTTTTATTGGAAAAATCCAGTAAATCTTCAAAATGAATAAACTGATTTTCCCTACTATAAATTGAGTAAACTCTCGTATATTTTGCGTCATTTTATTTTACCTTCTGCATAACTCCGTTTGTTTTCTTTGTAAAAATGGTTTTACATACGCATGTATAAGTCCAAAAAATTGAATTATGAATCTCCTCGGAAGCATTGATATTATCTTATATATCACTATTTTATTTCCGTTTAAAACTTTTAAAGGCTCTTCTTTCCATAGTGTCTTATTATAAATCTCATACCATAAGTTCGCATATGGATGGTTACATCCATACATCCATGGTCTCCCTTTCATTAAAAAGCATGTTGTAAAATGCACAATTACCGGCTTGTTTCTTGCTTCATTATACTCCGTTTCACTCATAACCTTATGCGGTTTTCTTAACGATAATATTTCCCTATAATTGCACATTAAAAATGGAGTTATCATATTATATTTTAGCGGAAGTAATGAAATTTCATCCTGAAATTCTCTACATATTACATCATTATCCGGAAATTCCAAAAATCCGTTAAATTTTTTAATCGCGCCGCAAAATCTGACCTGACAGTCTGCCGCTCTCCACTTTTTTAAGTCGATTAACAACACTCCCGCATTAATATAAACATTCTCCCGTCTTATTCCTAAATTCCTCTGATAACTAAAATTTCTACAGTCATTCACAGCACCGATTATTTGGAGAAATTCACATTGATACAACTCGTATATATCTTCCAGAATCAACGTATCGCAATCAAGATAAAGAACACGCTCTTCACTCTCACTATAATAATTTTCTACCATTGCTCTGGAAAATGTACTCATTGAGTAACGTTTAATGTCCAACTTTGTTCCGATCATCTCATTAAAATCCGGAAATTTAACAAACTCTATTTTCCTCTCAAACTGATCTGCTACATCCAACAGCTTATCCCTGTTATTCAATGAAATATTCTGATCAATAATTTTGATTTCCAAATCATTCTTCTTATTATTGACAAACAAAGAATATAAAGATACTCCCAGAACTTTCGCAAAGTTATCATCTGATGCATATAAAATATTAATCTTGTTATTCAACCTACACCCCCGTCTTTCTCCAAACCGCCTCAAACGTCTTAAAAAACACCTTAGCATCCAACAAAAATCCTCTGTTTTTCACATAATACAGTTCCATTTCCTGACGTTTCCCGCTTTTATAATCGGCGCCGTTTCTTGCATAAACCTGCCAGTAACCGGTCAGTCCCGGTTTGACGCTTAAAAACCGGTTCCTGTCCTCACCATAAAATTCCGTTTCTTCCTGCGTCACCGGTCTGGGACCAATAATGCTCAAATCCCCTCTGAGAATGTTAAAAAGCTGCGGAAGTTCATCAATGCTGGTTTTGCGCAGTAATTTTCCGAATTTTGTAACGCGCGGGTCATGCTCCAGCTTAAATTCCCTTCTGTAATATTCAAGTTCATTCTTGGTGAGAAGCTCCTCAATCGGTCTGTTCGTGACAATCATGCTGCGAAATTTATAAAATTTAAACATTTTTCCGTCTTTTCCGACCCGCTCCTGCACATAAATCGGACAATGTCCATCCTGACAGACAATCAATACCGCCACTGCCAAAAAAACAGGACTCAGAATCAACATTCCAAAGAGACTGAATACGATATCAAACAGTCTCTTTCCTGTTTCATACACATATGATTTAAATTCCGTTTGATTTATATGTTCGATATTTTCAATATACTCTTCTCTTGCTTCCATTCTTCAACTCCCAAACCTTGTCTGCTCAAAATCCTATTCCACCACATGCAATGTAAAACTTTCTTTATTCGATGCGTTCCTGTCACTGTCAATACAATATACCTTAAATATATATGTACCTGCCGTATTAATGTCATAGCTTCCGTCAATTCCAATCTTTCTGTACAGCGTTTCTCTCGAATCCTTATTATCGCTAATACTGCTGACACAGGACGCAATATTAAAATGATCTCCTACATGAATCGTTACTTCATGCTTGGAAAGCGTAAGCATCGGAGCCTCCCGCACCGCCGCCGTAGTTTGTGCATCCGCTGTCGTCTCCAAATCATTTTCTCCAGCAGCCGTCTCCTCTGAAATATTTTCTTCAACAGTCGTCTCCTCGACGGTTTCATCGAAATATATGTCCCCGACGGTCGTCATCGGCTCTGTCTGCTGCGGCTCTTCCGAAAATTCCCCGCTCTCTCCCATAACCTGTGAAGCCGACGCACTGTAAATACTTCTGCCGCTTCCCTCATATCCTACGATTCTGCTCGCTTTCGTAACATTATTGTTGTTGTCCTTGGCAGTGTAAGTTACTCTGGCAAACTGATTTTCACTTAACACAATCAGACTATCCACCATCACATTTGCCGTAACATCACCGTCCCGGTCGTCAAATGCCTCGACGCCCTCCAGAAGAACGCTGATATCCTGCCCTTCACTATAGGTAATATCATAAACGAATGTTATCTCCGGTCCCTTATGGTCTGCTCCCATGCCCAATATCAATGTAACAACTATAAGAAATCCTACTGCCATTAAGCCGATTGCTATTATCATATTTTCCTTCATATCTCACACCTTTATTTTCCACCATCCTGTTTTTGTGTGTAGTTTCCGTAATATTCACCATAATATTTTCCGTAATATTTTCCGTAATAACCGTTTTCGCGCAAATCCACTTTATTCAGCACAGCTCCAAGAACTTTACAATTTGTTTTCTTTAGCTGCTCCAATGTTATCTGCGCAAACTTTCTGCTGATATCTCCTGCTCCCAATACCAATATGGCGGCATCTGCCACCTGGCCTATAATTGCGGCATCGATAACATTTCCAAGCGGCGGCGTATCGATAATAACATAATCATAATTATTTTTGAAACCTGCAACAATCATCTTAAATAATCTACTGTCAAGAAGCTCCGCAGGATTGGGCGGAACAATGCCCGACAATATCATATAAAGCCGTTCAATCTGCGTGGCGTATATAATCTCGTCCAAACCGCACTGTCCTGACAAATAATGGGTAAGTCCCTTTATATTACCCGAAATCCGGTATCTGCCTAAAAGAACAGATTTGCGCAAATCCGCATCAATAAACAAAACACGTTTCCTTGCCTCTGCCATGGACCGTGCCAGATTAAATGATATGCTGGATTTGCCCTCGTTTGGGCTGCAGCTTGTAAACAAAATTACCGTATTGTCACTACCGCAAAGCTGGATATTTGTTCTTAAATTTTTATAGCTCTCTTCCATACGGTTATCAGCCTTTTTGACATTAATTACAATTTCCTGCATTTTTTCCTCCTTTCTGATAATCTTTTTTTCCGCTTCTTATCGCTTCCCTCACCGTCATATTCCGCCTCGGAAAGCGGAATTAAAGCCAGCGTACTGATTTCCAAAAAATGTTCAATATCATCCGCCGTCTTTATGGAATCATCCAGAATATGCACTACAACTATTACCGCGCACGCAGCAAATAAACCAAGCGCCGCTCCCAATATCGTGATTTTCAACACGTCAGGACTTGACTGTTTTGTAGGAATGTTCCCATACTCAATAATATTAACGCCGTCTATCTGCATTACATCACAGATACGTTCTGATGAAACATCCGCAAGATTGTCTACAATCTGCTTTGCAACATACGGGTCATTATTTTTTACACTGATTGCCAGCACACGGGAATCCGACGCAATCTCTACGTTCACCGCTTTAATTAGCTCCTGTGTTGTTACTGAAAGGTTCAGATTGCTGATTACCTGCTCCACTACCGGACGGCTTATCACTAACACCTTATAATCCTTAACAAGCTGTGTAGATGTCTGAATATCCGTATACGTTGTAACTCCTTCATTCTGACGGTTAATTATATATAGCTGCGCAGTTGATTCAAATTTTTCCGGCAATATATAATTAGATACAATGAAAGCAGATAAACCACATATCAATCCCGAAATAATTATCAGCCATATTTTCCCAAGCAGGATGCGAAATAACAACCCAAGGTCAATTTCGATTTCTTCTCCCATCTACCATTCCTCCAGATATTCTCCCCGAATTATTTTATTCGGATTATGAATGAGCAGTCTCTCCATCATACCTGTCCCAAACTTTTTTTCTATATAACAGGCTGCCGTTCTCAACCTTGGAGCTCTCCTCTCTGTTGTATGCGCATCCGTTGCTACAATATCCACCATACGCTCTTGTATCAATTTCTTTATAAATTTCTGTATCGTTCGTCCTGACTGTCCAATGACAGATAATGCATTGACCTGTATCACTACATTCAATGTCCGTAATTCCACTATTCTGTCCACATGACCACAAAGACATTCATAGCGCTCAATATGCGCCAGTACCGGAAGGTATCCCATAAAAATCAAATGTCTAAGAAGATTCATCATATAAGAATACTCTGCAGTAGTATGAAATTCGACCAATATATACCTGGTGCCGCATATGCAAAATGCTTCCCTGCTCTGTTCCAGTATTTCCACGGCATCGTATGTCATATAAACTTCTCTTCCATATAATATAGTAAGTTCAGGAAACAACTCTTGCACCCACACTTTAAATTTTTCAAACCGTTTCTTAAGTTCCTCCTCACCACACAACATTTTACCCTGATGGTAATGAGGCGTCGCTACAATCGTCCGTATACCCTCCTCATAAGAAAGTTTCACCATTGCAAACGCCGTATCCATATCTCTGGCACCGTCATCCACTCCGGGAATAATATGACAATGTAAATCTATAAATCCACTTCTTAACCTACTTTTTACAAACATGCTTTTTCTCCCTATTATTCGATATTATAATTCAAATTTATTAATAATACAAGTATAAATTGTATTTTTTGAATATTGCCAGCGTATTACAACTTTAAGATGTATACTAAAATTTTTCTAACTTGCGTAATTAACAATATTTATGTCCATACTAAATATAAATTATTACTATAATATACAATCCATAATTCTATAATATTAGTCTCATTATGCTAAACTATTTTTTTATAAAGGGGTGATTTACAAATTATTGAAGGAGGGCATTTCATGTACCCAAACCGTATCAGGGAATTGCGAATCGAAAAGGGAATCACCCAGATTCGTCTTTCCATTGAACTCGAAGTCACTCAGGAAACAATCAGCGCTTATGAGCGCGGAAAAAATCTTCCTACAGTTACTAATCTCATGCGGTTAAGCAAACTATTCAATGTCAGCATGGACTATATCATGATGCAGAGCGACCATCGTTATACCATTGACAATGGCAGTATCAAGCCTGATGAAAAACGACTTCTCGCTTATTTTCGTCTTCTCGGTCCCGTACAAAAAGAAAAATCCCTATCCTATCTTCAGGGTCTATGTGATACCGATAATCCCCATTAACTTACAGTAAAATCTGACTTGACTTTCAGAGTACAGACAAACAAGACAGCACTTGCCATTTATGACAATTGTTGTCTTTGAATATACCAAAAACACAATTTATACTTGTATTTTATATAATTATATATTATACTTTAGAGGATTAAGAAACAAGAAAGAGAAAGGTTGTGAAACCGCGTTATGAAGCAAAGAATAAATCAGACCGCTTCCTGCATTTTTCTGGGAATTTTTTTCATTTGTACAATATATACCGTTGTTTCCTGCAATAATGCAGATAATTCCACAAAAATATACGAGAATATGCAGTCCATATCCACAACGGAAAATTCCGAAAACAATGCTGTCTTGGAAATCAGTTCCGATACTGCAGTGCAGGAAACAACTACTGCAAATCCCATTGCTGAACTGATTCCCACAGACAAAGACATTTATTTTCAGACATTGTGGGATACCAACACCGATATATATGCTTACATCTACATTCCAAATACAAATGTGGATTATCCGGTTCTGCGTCATCCGAGCAACAACCTCTACTATCTGGAACATAACATTGACGGCAGTAAAGGTCTTCCCGGATGCATTTATACAGAAAATTACAACAGTATTGATTTCGATGACCCTGTCACTTTAATGTATGGGCATAATATGAAAAACGGTTCCATGTTTGCTACGCTTCATAATTTTGAAAACACCGATTTCTTCGATGAAAACCGATACATATTTATTTATACACCATACAACACCTATGTGTATGAAATTTTTGCGGCCGTCACATACAATGACAACCATATCCTGAAGGCATTTGATTTTGAACAGGAAAAAGAATTTGATACCTTTATCGAAAGCCTTCGTTCTGTCCGCGACATGAACGCCCACCTTATGGATAACATTGATGTATCTTATGAAGATAAGGTACTTGTTTTAAGCACCTGCACATCTGCTTCGGACAAACGCTACTTAGTGTGTGCCGTCATGATTGGCGCGCTTGGTGATTAATATGACAAAACTGATTCGAAAAAAACATTTACAGCAAATCGCTTTTATTGCCGCTTTTTTACTGCTCTTTTTGACATCCGCAGTCTTCCTGCTTTTTATTTTTATGAGAAACAGCGGCAGAAAAAATCTTCAGAAAAATGTTATTACCGCCTCTGCCGTCCCGACTATTGCAGAAGGCGAAACAGGTTCAGAAAACAATATTGTTACATGGCAGTCAGGATGGGTGATGCACAATGGAGAAATTTATCAATATAACGATTCCATTCTGACATTTCTGATTATGGGAATTGACAGCAAAACGGAAGTTAAAGAAGCAACAGACAGCGTGCACGGCGGACAGTCAGACGCCATGCTTCTTGTCGTAATGAATCCGGATAACAAGACCATCAAACTAGTGAATATCAATCGCAACGTTATGACGGATATTGACATTTACAACTATCTGGGACAATTTGTCATCACAACAAAAGCCCAGCTTGCTCTTCAACATGGTTATGGGGATGGTTTGGAACTAAGCTGTGAACGCACGGTAAAAGCCGTATCAAACCTGTTTTACGGAATTCCCATTCATGGTTACTGCGCCGTCAATTACGTGGCGATTCCAACCATTAATGATTTGGCAGGGGGTGTAACAGTAACGCTGCTGGATGATTTCACCTTTTTTGATAAAAGTATGGTCAAAGGAAGCACGCTGAAACTAAGCGGAAAACAGGCTTTCAAATATGTCCAGTACCGTGATACCAAGATGTTTAATTCCGTGGCAGTCCGCATGGAACGAATTAAGCAATATCTGATGTCGTTAGTTAATGCTTTGAAGGGTAAAATGAAATCCGATATCACCCTCCCGGCAAAGCTCTATGAAGCAATTTTTCCATATATGGTCACCAATATTTCACTGGATGAAATCATCTATCTGGCATCGGAAGCGCTCTCGTATGAGATTGACATCGAGCAGTTCTATTCTTTGGAAGGCGAAACAAAACAAGGAGAACTATATGAAGAATTTTACGCGGACGAAGACTACTTATATGACCTGATTATTGAATTATTTTACGAACAGGTCAACCAGTAACGGTATTAATGCTATATTCCTGTAGCTTTAATATAAACCACATACCGAAGGAGGATTTAACATGAAAAAAATAATGACGATTGCTATGGCGTTCGTTCTGACCATGGGAATGACTGTTACAGCTTTTGCTGCCGGAAGCCCTGTCACCAGCGTCAATGCGGGTGATACTGTCAAAGTTGGAGACGAAGAAGTAAAAGCAGAAGTCAAGGTTACGACTGTTGACGAAACTGTTTCCAACGAAGCAGCCAAGGTTGCCGGTGCCCTTACTACTGTAGACGACAAAACTGTTGAAGCAACAATTATCGGGGATGTTGTAGATGTAAAACTCCCTAAAGACATTGTTCCGACATTTGAAAAACCGGTTACAATCACATTTCAGGTTACGGGTGTATCTTCAGATGACAAAATTATCGTAGCCCACAAAAAAGAAAACGGTGAATGGGAATACATCACACCAACGGCAATTGCCAACGGTTCCGTTACCGTTCCATTCACGTCCCTTTCCCCTGTTGCTTTCATCAAGGTTAGCGAAAATGTAAAAGCCGATACCGAAAACAACAGCACATCTGATGACGCCGAAGATTCGTCCGAAGCAGATTCAGCAAAATCGCCTAAGACAGGCGAGACAAGCGCTTTCTATGTAGAATTTCTTGCAGCCGCAAGCTTTTGCGGCGCCGCAATTTTCTTTAAGCGTTCAAAAACAACTATCTGATACAAATAATTTAAACGCGTTTAATTATCACAACAGGGTATGTGGCGAGGAGTGTCCATGGTGGTGGACACTCCCCTTTTTTCTCATTACAGTTACATTTTCACAACAAACAGCTCGTCCAGTTCTTCCACATTTCCCGATTTTAACATTGTAACGCTCCAATTCTCCTCAGCGTTGGTAACGACAACCGGAATCGCGTCGGACGCCGCGTTTTCGGCAATAAAATCACTGTCAAATTCTATGAGTTTCTGCCCCTCCTTCACGGTATCACCCGCCGAGACAAACGACGTAAATCCCTGGCCGCTTAACTGCACCGTGTCAATTCCGATATGAATAAGAATTTCAATTCCTTCCTCATTTTCGAGACCGATTGCATGATTCGTGTCGAACAACATCGTGACCTTGCCGTCAAATGGCGCAACGACATAGTTTTGCGCCGGATAAATGACTGCCCCGTCACCCATCATCTTCTGTGCAAATCCCTCGTCAGGCGTGATTTCAACCCCCGCTGCCAGACCTTTTACCGGACTCTTAATCACTATGCCGCCGTTTGCAGCCTGGTTTGCCTCAAACAACGTATCGGCAGCAGTTTCCAGGTAATCTTCCAGATTTGATTTGACCGTCGTAACCTTCGGACCATAAATAATCTGTACGCCGTTTCCCTTCACAATCACGCCGGACGCTCCTGTAGACTTTAGTAATGCCTCATTCACGAGCAACGCGTCTTTTACCGTACAGCGAAGCCTTGTAGCACAGCAGTCCACATCGGAAATATTTTTCTTACCGCCGAGACCATTGCAGATATTAATGGAACGCACATCATAATTATCTGCGCCGTCGTCGCCCTCTGCCTGTGCTTTTCTTGCGTTGACATCCGCTCTCGTATATAATTTTACTTCTTCCGTTTCACCGCGCCCCGGCGTATTGAGATTCAACTTTTTAATCAAAAACGTAAATAACGCGTAATATATAATAAAATAGCCAATTCCTACAAATATAATCCAAATCCAGTTCGTCTTTGCATTGCCCTGCAGAATACCAAAAAGGAATAAATCTATAATACCGCCCGAAAACGTCATTCCCACACCAACATGAAGAATATGCATCAACATATACGCGGCCCCGGCAAACACACAGTGAATGATATATAAAAGCGGCGCTACAAACAGAAATGTGAACTCAAGCGGCTCCGTAATTCCCGTCAGCATGGACGTCAGCGCAGCCGACATCAAAAGTCCGAAAACTTTCCCTTTTTTATCGGAGTCCGCCGTCGTATACATTGCCAGCGCCGCGCCCGGCAGCCCGAAAATCATCAGCGGGAACTTACCCGACATGAACCGCGTTGCCGATACTGCGAATTGTTCCACCGACGGGTCCGCAAGCTGCGCGAAGAAAATGTTCTGAGCGCCTTCCACGATATTTCCCGCAACCTCAAGGCTTCCACCGACAGCAGTCTGCCAGAACGGAATATAAAATACATGGTGCAGGCCAAAAGGAATCAACGCACGCTCTGTAAATCCGTAAATCCACGTTCCGATATATCCGCTCCCAAGAACCAGATTACCAATGGAGGTAATCACATTCTGCACAGGCGGCCAGATAAAATAAAACAAAATACCTGCAAGCGTATAAACGAGCGCGCTGATAATCGGTACAAACCGCGTGCCCCCAAAAAACGACAGCACCTGCGGCAGTTCAATCCTGTAAAATTTATTATGCAGCGCCGAAACGCCAAGTCCCACGATAATACCGCCAAATACACCCATCTGCAAAGAAGTAATACCGACCACATCACCATAAGCGCCTGCAAGAAGTTTATCTGTTCCGCCGTTTATCATAATCATGGCGCTGATTGCCGCATGCATTACAAAAAAAGAAATTGCCGCAGCCAGAGCCGCAACTTCTTTTTCTTTTTTTGCCATGCCGATTGCAACACCCATCGCAAACAAAATCGGCAGATTGTCAAACACAATCTGTCCTGCGTCGCGCAGCACCAGCAAAACCGAATAAATCCACGTTCCCGGTCCCATAATGTTAATCAGCTTGTACGTTGTAAGCATCGTTTCATTGGTAAACGAACCACCGACTCCAAGAAGAAGTCCCGCTACCGGTAAAAGGGCAATGGGAAGCATAAACGAACGCCCAATTCGCTGCAGGACACCAAAAATTTTATCCTTCACTTTGATTTTCCTCCAAAATAATTAGCGATATTATACTTATTCCCATTTTTTTCGATTTCAAACAAAAACCTCCCGATGCGTTATTCCTGCGCACCGGGAGGTTCCTTATGACCCCATCCGTTTACCTTTTTAATAATAAACATACAAAAAACACCAGCATATCCGCCACAACAATCGTCGAACCGACCGGCGTGGACGCAAGCACGGAAATCAGAATCCCCAAAACCGCGCAGACCACGGAAATGACTGCCGAACAAATGACTACCGCGCGGAAATTACGAAATACGCGCATTGCAGACAACGCGGGAAAAATCACCAGCGCCGAAATCAAAAGCGAACCGACCAGATTCATTGCCAGCACGATAATCACCGCAATAGCGGCGGCAACAATGAAATTATACAGTCCCGCGCGGATTCCCGTCGCCCTTGCGAAATTTTCGTCAAACGTAATCGCGAAAATCTTATTATAAAAAAACAGATAGATTGCCAGAACAACCGCCGACAAGGCAATACAAATCCATACGTCCGCCTTGGAGAGCGTCAGTATCGACGTTGAACCGAACAATGTGCTGCACACATCGCCCGAAACATTGGCGGACGTAGAAAATACATTCATCAAAAGATATCCAACGGCAAGCGAACCAACTGAAATCATTGCTATCGCCGCGTCTCCGTTAATCTGGGTTTTCTGTCCCATATACAGCATTAAAATCGCCGCCGCCACCGTAATCGGCAGAACAACCGCCATATTATTCGTCAGCCCTAAAACTGCCGCCACTGCCATCGCGCCAAACGCCACATGGGATAAACCGTCTCCGATATAAGAATACCGTTTTAAAACAAGCGTAACACCAAGAAGCGCGGAACACAACGCAATCAGCGTTCCCACAACCAGCGCGTAACGTACAAATGGATAGGAAAAATAAAACGCAAGCGTCTCAACCATCTTATGCATGATGCTCCTCCTTCCCGATAAGCGTATGATAAACTTTACTCTGTAAATATTCCTCTGTCGTTCCGTAAAAAAACGGCAGACTTTCGGTACCGTTTCCCATCAAATGCAGGACATGCGTAGCGTACCGTACTGCCGCCGCAATGTCATGGGATATCATAATAATCGTGATACCTTCCTTATTCAGACTTTCGATTACCTCGTACAGTTCCGCGGTTACTTTCGGGTCAAGTCCCGCAACAGGTTCGTCCAGAAGAAGTACTTTTCTTGCCGCACACAGCGCTCTCGCAAGGAGAACTCTCTGCTGCTGCCCGCCCGAAAGGTCCCGGTAACAGGAATTTCGAAGTTCCCAGATTCCCATACGCTCCATGTTTTCGCGGCAGATGTTCTTTTCCTGCGCATTATAAAACGGCCGGAAACCGCACCGGTTCAGACACCCGGATAAAACTACCTCCCTGACGGAAGCGGGAAAATCCTTCTGCACATGATTCTGCTGCGGAAGATAACCTATCTCGTACTCTTTCAAGCCGTCTCCACGCACAATCTCTCCACGCAGAGGCTTGCGCAGGTTCAAAAGCGCTTTCATCAGCGTACTCTTTCCCACGCCGTTCTCCCCCACAATACAAAGATAGTCGCCCTCCTGTACCTGAAAATCAATATTCTGGGAAATCATCTTTCC